>JAOTTP010000168.1 GCA_029864405.1 Nitrospirota bacterium | reverse complement strand
CGGGACCCAAGACTCCGGGAAAAACATCCCCGCTTCCCGCGACCTTCACCCTCGGCTCCACCATGTCGCGGATTCCGGTGACGCGCAGATTTTCTCCGGGGGATGCGACTGCTAAACTCGCCTCGCCGATTCGCGCATCTTGCCGGATCAGTTCGAGCAATGCGGTTCGATTCACCTCCAGGATTTCACTCTGGTAATTGAATTTTTGCCCGAGGCGAATTTGTCGCACGGGAAATTCTGCGAGTTCGAGTTTCATATAACTGGTTGGCGCCGATGCGCCGTTATTGCGCGAATCAATAGGCCGCGCAGATCCAGGACTCCCCGCCCCAGTTGTCAATACCGCCGATGAGCATGTCGCGGGCATCCAGGGTGAGTTTTCCCCTGGCGTCGGCCAGGGGCGCGCCGGGATAACTCAATACGGAAAATTGCTCGTAGGGCCCGACGACTCGTTCGGGTTCCGGTAGTTCGAGCCAGCGGTCCCGGCTGCCGGTGCTGACCGCTGCGTTCGCTTCCGGGACATAATAAAGCAAGGGTGAATCGATTCCATCCTTGCCGCCGAATTCATAGCTCACAAGAGTCGTGCGGACGCCGTACCTTTCGCATGCCTGGATGGTCAACATTAAATCCACGAAGGCATTGCCCGAGCCGGTCCAGGCGATCAGGGCGCCGTCGGCGCCAAGCCGGGTGGCCAGCGCCGCGGTATTGTGCGCGATGACTTCCTTGCCGTGAAAGGTATCGAATTGAATGCGCTCCATAATCACGCCGAGATAATTCAACCGCCGGCCATGCTGCCGATATAGCCCCAACGACAGCGGATGGTTCTGCCAGTCCCACGTGATCGGAAAGTAACCGACGGCGCGCGTGGCAACCACGCAAAGCGCGCCATCGAGAAGCTCGTTGGGGTGGATGAATGTCGCCAAGGATTCTCTGATGGGTAGGCCGTAATAGCTGATGCCGGAATGAAATCCCTGACTATGGGCCAGACAGCCCTGAATGAGCGCTACCCGCGGCAGTTCCGCGGTCACGGCGCTGTTGTCGAATATTTCAATGCTATCGGGGATTTGGTCTCGCGTTACCGACGCCAGCCTATGCGCGACCCGCAATTCAGCGGATTGAATCGCGCCATGAGCGTCCCAGTCCGACAGGCCGGTCTTCAAAGTCATGACGAGAACGAACCCGTTTAGCTTGCTGAA
>JAOTTP010000103.1 GCA_029864405.1 Nitrospirota bacterium | reverse complement strand
CTTGCAATATCCGATCACGACACCCGCCAACGACTCAAGGCCTATTATGAACGCCAACACACCCCGACGCTGGAGGAACCCACATGAATATCATCCTGCCGGGTGGAACGATCGGGATATTGGGCGGAGGCCAACTTGGTCGGATGTTGGCTATGGAAGGCCGCCGAATGGGGTATCGGATTGGCATATTGGATCCGGTTGAAAATTGTCCGGCCGCCCAGGTTGCGGATTTTTTTGTGCAATCAGAACTGACGAACCAGCAACGCGTGATGGACTTTGTCGCTCAGGTTGATGTGGTGACCATTGAGACCGAACTGGTGCCCTGGATGCTTCTTGCCGACATCGAGACCGGTAAGGCCACCCGTCCATCATCTTCTGTGCTCGCTCTGGTTCAGGATCGACTGGTTCAACGACGGTTCCTTCAAGATCACAGCTTTCCACAAACTCCCTTTGCCTCGGTCAAGGATAGGGCAAGCTTGACCTCTGCGGCTCAAGAAGTGGCATTCCCGGCCATATTAAAGAAGCGCCGGTCAGGATATGACGGCAAGGGGCAAATCCGGGTTGCCAGCATGGACCACCTTCATGAAGCCTGGCGAGAATTAGGGGAAGCCCCATCCGTCCTGGAAGCCGTCGCCCCTTTCAAGATGGAACTGTCGGTGGTGCTGGCCCGCAGTCTGCACGGAAATATCCAACTGTATCCCCTTGCTGAGAATGCCCATCGGCAGAACATCCTGCATACCACACGCGTGCCGGCCCAGGTGGCCGACACGGTCCGGTTACGCGCGGAGGAACTTGCCGTTTCCCTCGCAGAGGCACTTGATTACTGCGGAGTCATGGCGGTGGAACTGTTTCTTCTTGAGGACGACACCTTGTTGATCAATGAGGTCGCTCCGCGGCCTCATAACAGTGGACACTTCACCTTTGGTGCCTGCGTAACGTCCCAATTCGAACAACATCTCCGCGCCATTTGCGGGTTGCCCTTGGGGGATTCCTCACTCATGCACCCAGTCGTGATGGTGAATCTACTGGGGGATTTGTGGCGGAACGGGCCGCCACGATGGGATCACCTCCTGATTCATCCTCAGGTGAGACTTCATCTCTACGGAAAAACTCAAGCAGGGCCCGGACGAAAAATGGGTCATTTTCTCCTGCTGACGGAGAATCCGGATCAAGCATTAGATCAGGCAGAAACACTCCTTCACCGTCTCACGCAAGATAATCCTGCAGGGAGCAATTTCACTACTGAGAGTTCAGCAGGAGACGTCTCCCTAACGCCGACTGACGATCAAAAGGAAGGCGGGGCCTTCGAACCGGCCGGACCGGGGACACACACGGCGTTGTCCTCATTCCCAGTGGCGACAGGCTCTTCCCCCCAATACACACTCGATCGCCTACGACCTCAGCTGGAGACCCCATCATGACGATGTTCTTCGCAGTGCTCGTCCCCCTATTGCCCCTGGCTGCCGGCCTCATCATCGGCCTCTTCGGTAGGCACTTGCGAGAGAACAGTTACAAAGTGGGAGTTCCTGCCCTGGTGATGGCGTTTATCGGGTCCCTCTGGATGCTCTATGCGGTCAGTGTGGATGGACCGGTTCGCATCGAATTTCAGCCGTTCTCTTCCGGGTCAACAGACTGGTTTCACTTCGGTCTGTTTATCGATCGTTTGAGTGCAGTCATGATGGTGCTCATTACCGGAGTCAGTACCATCATTCATCTCTATTCCATCAACTACCTGCAAGGCGAACGGGGATATGCCAGATTTTATTCGCTTTTGGGTCTGATGACGTTTGTGATTCTCTGTTTGGTGTCCAGTGCAAACCTGTTCATGCTCTTTGTATTTTGGCAATTATTAAGTTGGGTGTTGTATATTTTGCTCGCCTACAACTATACGAATCCGCCAGCCGTCAATTCAGCCTTTAAGACGTTGATCGTACATCGAGTGGGAGATGTGGCGTTTCTGGCCGGGATTCTCCTGACCCATCGCCTCTTCGGGACTCTGGAATTTTCCGAACTGTTCGCCCGCGCCGCGGAGTCCCCGTCCCTGATTCCCCTTTGGCCGGGTGGCCAACCCATCATCAGCGGCGTCACGGTGATTACGCTGTTGCTGTTTGTCGGAGCGATGGCCAAATCCGCTCAATTCCCGTTGCACGTCTGGCTGCCGGATACCATGGACACCCCGACACCGGTCTCTGCGTTGATGCATGCCGGCATCGTCAATGCGGGAGGATTTTTACTGAACCGTTTAGCTCCGTTGTATGGCCTGTCTCCCACCACGTTGCACGTGGTCTTCGTGGTGGGCGCGCTCACGGTCATCTTAGGTGCCAGCATGATGCTGATTCAAAACGACATCAAAAAAACCTTGGGATTTTCGACCATGGCCCAAATGGGTTACATGATTATGGAATGCGGATTAGGGGCCTTTGCGCTTGCCATTTTCCATCTCATGGCTCATGGCGTGTTTAAAGCCACGTTATTTTTAAATACGGGAAATGTGATCCATGCCTCGCGACACGAACCCAAGAGGCCGATGCTCGACCACAGTGGAGATGCCGTACCGTTTTCACGCCTGACGTGGGTCACCGGTGTCATCGTGACGTTGATTATGCCATTGATCATCCTCTTGGCAGCTCATGGGATATTGGAAATTCCTTTGCGGGACACACAAGGAGCCGTCATATTTTTGTTTTTCGCCTGGGTGAGCGCCTCTCAAGTGATGTTCAGCTTGTCCCGACTTTATGTTGCCTCCTGGAAAGTGGTCGGGCTCATGTTGCTCGCCTTGTTGTTGATCATCTTCACGTATTTATGGGGAGCGGAGACGTTCACGTACTTTTTGTATCCCGGACCTGGAGTCGCCCATCACTACTTCCAGATCGCGGCTCTTCCCCGTCAATTGTTTGATGCATTGGTTCTGGTGATTGCCGCGCTGATCGTCTTCACCTGGGCTATCCTCTACACCAATGCCCGTGGGCAAAGGAGTCTCCTTCCGGAATGGGTTTCCGCTTTGAGATCTCAACTCTATGTTGTGTTCATGAACCGACTCTATGTGGATCAACTCTACAGCTGGATTGGACGGGGCATTATTCGCTTCGCCCAACGCCTCGACCATAGCCTTGGAGGATGGAGACTGTGATGGCATGGTGGTCAGAACAAGCCCTGATTGTGCTGACAATCCCTTTTCTGGGTGCGGCACTTGGAATGATTTTTTGGTCGAAACCTCGGGTCATCAAAGTCTGGGGGCTTCTGGTGATCATCACAACCTGGTTGATCGTCGCCATCTCTTCCTGGATGTCTGAGGCGCCCGCGACAATCTCGCTCTCCTTGATGCACGTGATTCTTTCGGCAGGGTTTCTCACCATCCTCGGACAACATCCCAACAAGGAAACTCCGGTCTCGCTGTGTCTGATGCTGCTTTTCACCGGTTTGGGATTAGGCTATGTGGCGAGTCCCGGGCCGTCAGGTTCAATATTTTTAAGCGGTATTTTGGGATTGTTGATCCTATCCTTGGTCCGGCATAGGAGACAGGGTCGGGAAGCCTCCTGGTATGCCATCGGGATATTGGCTGTTGGCATCCTTTCACTCCTACTTTCCGTGATGGCGTCTGATCTCATCAAGATCGTGGCGCTGCTTGTCCCTCTGGCAATCGTGTGGCCGCTCTTGCCTGTTCATAGGGCATTTGTGGCCTCTGTGAGCAATTTGCCTGGTATGCTTCCGGCCTTTCTCGCTGTCCTTCTGCCGAGCCTCGGATTCAACGGGATGACCAATCTCCTCCCGGTCATTCCGGAAGATGTCTTGAATATCCTTTGGGTTATCGCCATAGCCAGCGCCCTTTACGGATCGTTACTCGCATTAAGTCAGACTTCGATGGATGCGTTGTTGGCTTATGCTCACATGGCCCTTGGTTCCATCTTGTGGTGGTTTATAGCCGCCTCGCAGACTGTTACTCCAGGGGCGGTCATCTATTTGGTCGGACTATGCTTGGTGATCTGCGGGTTGCTCCTTGCAGACCTGCACATCCGTGCACGGTTCGGCTATCTTGACCTGAATACATCCCACGGTTTAGCGAACATCATGCCCGGTTTCTCCGTCCTCTTCGTCCTGTTCATTACGGCCGCCTTAGGTCTCCCAATATTCACACTGTTCTCGGCCTTCATGAACATGATGTTGGGCCTCTCTTCCACTCCGGTGGGAAGCCTGGCGTTGATTCTTCTTCTTTGGTTGATGGCTTCCTGGTATTTCCCCCGGCTCATGCAACAAGTGTTATTCGGACACCCTTCGCCACGATCCACGGCCGGCCACGATCTCCATGTGGACGAACGATGCGCGCTCATCCTCTTGTTGGCTCTTCTGGTCATACTCGGCCTTGCTCCCCCTCATTGGTTCGGGACCGCCGATCCAACGGTTCAGATGATTCAATTATCTTTTGAAATCTCACAGGATGGCATATGGAAACATTAACACCCATTCAGTATAGCGAGGCCCAACGAATGGAGGTGCGCTCGCTGGTGAATCTGGCCGGCGAGGTCATTGCCTATTATTGGCCCATGCGGACATTTATTCACCACAATATTCTACATGGCCTGGAATATTTTGATTTTGAGGTAGCGGTCAATGAAGGGCAACGTTTCCTTGGCGGTCGCCCCTACCTCCCCAACG
>JAOTTP010000102.1 GCA_029864405.1 Nitrospirota bacterium | reverse complement strand
GGCTTCGATTATCCAGGGCGTTGGATCATTGGGTGATATTCGCCAGTTGGGAAAATTGGGAGGAGCAACGGTCACCTACTATTTGATCACCTCGGGCATGGCCATTGTGCTGGGGATGATTCTCGTCAGTCTTATTAAACCTGGAGTGGGAGCCGATATTGCCGCAGCGGTGTCTCCTTCCGGAGTTGAGGCGGCGGTGGAAATCGGATGGCTCGACCTTATAAAAGGATTCGTTTCCCCGAACTTATTTGCTTCCGCTTCTCAGGGAGAATTGCTGCCATTGGTGATCTTTTCTTTGGCATTCGGGGCGGCTCTGACGACGGTCGGGGAAAATGGTACATTGGTGCTCAAGTTTTTCGAAGGGGTGTTTGGGGCGATCATGAAGTTGGTTCACCTTGTGATGTGGATCGGTCCCATTGGCGTGTTTGGCTTGGTGGCAGGGCGTATAGCCAGTGCAGGAGGGCTCGACGGTATTGTCGCGCTGTTAGTGGGTTTAGGGTTATTCACGGTGACGGTACTTCTGGGATTGGCGATTCATGCAGGAATTATTTTGGGGCTCATCTTGCATTTGGCGGGTCGACGTCATCCCTTGGCGTATATGCGCGCTCTTGGCGCGGCCCTCACCAGCGCGTTTGCGACCGCGAGTTCGTCTGCGACCTTGCCTCTGACAATGGAGGGGGTCGAAAGTGCTGGAGTGAGCAGTCGATCAAGCCGGTTTGTGCTTCCAGTCGGCGCGACGGTCAATATGGATGGATCGGCATTGTATGAAGCGGTGGCCGCGGTGTTTATTGCCCAAGCCTGGGGGATTGAGTTAAGTGTTGGGGCGCTTATAATCCTGTTTGTGGTGGCGACCGTCTCTGCCATTGGCGCTGCAGGGATCCCCGAAGCTGGCCTGGTCACAATGGTCGTAGTGTTACAAGCAGTCGGGTTGCCACTTGAGGGGTTGGGACTTCTCTTGGCCATTGACTGGTTGATCGATCGATTTCGAACTGCCGTGAATGTCTGGGGTGATGCGGTGGGTGCTGCGGTGGTCGATCGGTATATCACGGCCTAACAGCGAATTTCTCATATCGTGAATTGTTTGTTTTTTTACAAGGGTTCCTTGCCAATGACTAGATCGTGCTGGCTCGATAGATTTTTACAACCTCATTATTTTAGGTGAACATGAACATGGACAAACAATTTACGTATCAGAAAATCGCATCTCATGAGGCCAAAAAAGGCAGTTTTGATCGATGTCTGTTGCTGTACTCGGGCGGACTGGATACGTCCATTATGCTCAAATGGATCCAAGAGGAATATGCGTGTTCGGTGGTGGCCCTGACGGTCGATGTGGGCCAATTACATGAAGACCTTGAAGCGATCAAAGCGAAGGCGGTCAAGCTTGGAGCTGAGGAGGCCGTGGTGATTGATGCGCGGGAAGAGTTTGCAGAAAAGCTGCTGTCCCGTGCCATTAAAGCCAATGCGGATTACCAGGGGGGGTATCCTCTTTCGACGCCTCTGGCCCGAGTGACGCTGTCTGAGGTGGCCGTCCGTGTAGCCAAGGAGCGGGGTATCAAGGTGATTGCACACGGTTCCACCGGAAAGGGGAACGATCAGGTTCGATTTGAAAATTACATCACGACGTTGGATGTCACCATGAAAGTGATAGCTCCAGTGCGTGAATGGAGCATGGGTCGCGATGAACAGATTGAGTATGCCAAACAACACAATATCCCTATAAAACAAAATAAAGAGTACCTGTATTCGCATGATGACAATATGTGGGGTTCGACCAATGAGGGAGGGGATATTGAAGACCCGGCCTGCATTCCTGATTTACGTAAGTTTCTCCAGGTATGCATTCCCCCGGAACGGGCACCGGATGAACCGGAAATTGTCGAAGTTGGGTTCAACAAAGGAATCCCTTGTTCAATCAATGGTGAAGATCTGTCCCTTTGCCAGGTCATTGAACGCGCCAATGCTGTGGGAGCCAGGCATGGGGTAGGCATTGTGCATTTGACGGAGGACCGCTTAGTAGGGTTGAAGGTTCGTGGTGTGTATGAAGCTCCGGGAGCGGAAATCCTGATCAAAGCGCATTTTAATCTGGAAAAACTCGTCAATACTCGTGACTTAAACGAACTGAAAAAATTCATTGATGAAAAGTGGGCGTACACCTGTTATGGCGCCAAATGGTTTGATCCTTCAATGGATGCCATCCATGCTTTTCAGGATTCCGCCAATCTGCGTGTGAAGGGAACGGTGAAAGTGAAGCTGTTTAAGGGAAAAGCTGATGTGGTTGCGATGAAATCCCCCTATTCCTTATTTGATGCTAATCTGGCCACATTTAATAAGGATGCGAGTTTCAACCAGAATGCGTCTGCGGGTTTTATTGAGATTTACAATCTGGCCCAAAAGACCTATCGGCGTTTAGACCAGGTGTAGGATGGAGATTGGTAGGGATTGGTGATGGGAGAAGGTCTTGAGCCATCAGTGGTGCAATGCACACCTCTATTTAAACCTCACATCGATGAAGGCTTTTTGTTTTATATCCGCCAGCCAATTTCGATACGCTTCCTCTGAGCGTTGCTTGAGAAGCGTTCCACGGATATCCCGTTCCACCGTTTCAAGCGGGAGCGGTTGGGGTTGTTGAATTTCTTCCACCATGACGAGGTGAAATCCTAAAATAGTTTCAATGGGGGCCGAGATGTGGCCAGGTTTCAGCTCTTTGACCGCCTGCCCCAGATGGTCCAATAATTCGTTTTCCTGTACCCAGCCCAGTTCACGAATTTGCTCGAAATATCTGGTGGCGAGGTCCTCTAAGGTCGTGTTCGGCGTCCATGCGGCATACATGGTTTCGGCTTTGTTCTTGGCTCTCTCCCGTTCGAACCCTTCTTGCCCGGCTAACAGGATTTGCTTGAGTCGGTAACGGGGTGGTGTGAGAAACAGCGTTGGGTTGGCCTCATAATACCGTCGGATTTCTTCCTCCTCGATGACGACGTTTCGGCGAACCTCGAAGTCAAAGAGTTTCTTGAGGAGCATTTGATGCCCGAATGCTTCTTCGGTTTGGGTTGGTGGCAGGGGAGTTCGTCGTAAGGCGGCATCGATCTCGTCCTGGGTGACGGAGAGCCCCTTGGCTTGGGCTTCCTGAATCTGGAGGCGATCATCTATCAGGTTGTTCAGGACTTCTCGTTGTTTTTGGTGGTATCTCCGGTCCAGTTCCTCCCCTTGATATTTGGCTTTAAGCCGCTTGTACTCGTCCTGTATTTCTTTTTCAAGATCGGACCAGGTAATCACCTCTTTATTCACCACCGCAATAATCCGGTCGGTCAGACTCAAGCCAACCCCCGGAAAGAAGAAGAGGCTCGCCACCATCCAGACGGTGAGCATTGTCGAAGGCCAGCCTCCCGCACTTACGCGCACACCTTTTATCATCAGGTTTTCACTTCCTCTTTGGTCATCGACTGATAGAGGTCTTGTAAAATCGTATTGGCCCTGGGGTACATGGCCGCCCAGTCCTGCTCCGGCATGGTCACACGATAGGCACGAGGAGAGAGACAGTCCAGCCGATCTTTCCAGCTGTCCATCAATGCACGGATCCCCTGTTCCGGGAGTTTGGCCCGTTCATGAAAGCGCAGGTTCATCAGCCCGCCACGGACTTCGACATACTCAAGTTGTAAGGCCTTGGCCAACACTTTGATTTGCATGACTTCAAACAGTCGTTCCATGGCGGCGGGTGGCGATCCAAACCGGTCAAGGGTCTCCCCATACAATAATGCCAGATCCCCTAACCGATCACTTCCAGATAACCGCTTATAGAGTCCCAATCGCTGAGAGGCGTCTTCTACATATTCCTCGGGAATAAAGGCCGAGACATCAAGTTGAAGAGTGGGTTCCCATTCCTCTTCCACGACCTGTCCTTTGAGTTGCTGAACAGCCTGTTCCACCATTTGTAAGTACAGGTCCAACCCGACGGCGGCGATATTGCCGGACTGTTGTTTCCCGAGTAAATTCCCTGCTCCTCGGATTTCAAGGTCAGCGGCCGCGATCCGGAAGCCAGAGCCAAGTTCCGCAAATTCTTGAATGGCGTTCATGCGTTTTTGTGCGTCTGTACTCAGTGTTTCCTCGTTCGGAATGAACAGATAGGCAAAGGCTTGTTGCCCGCTTCGCCCGACACGTCCGCGAAGTTGATATAGCTGGGAGAGGCCGAACATATCCGCCCGTTCAACCAAGATGGTGTTCGCGCTTGGAATATCCAACCCGGATTGGATAATGGCAGAGGCCAGCAGCACATCGGCTTCCTGGTGAAAAAATCGTAACATCACCCGTTCCAACAATTGTTCATTCATTTGGCCATGCGCCATCAGTACCCGTGCTTCCGGAACCAGTTCTTGTAGCCAGGCCCCGGTCTGCTCCATGGTTTCCACTCGATTGTGCACGTAGTACACCTGCCCTCCCCGAGCGAGTTCCCGGCCAATGGCCTCTCGAACCACGGTTGCATCAAATCGGAGGACTTGGGTTTCCACCGCCAAACGACCCGGAGGCGCGGTTTCAATGACGGATAGGTCCCTCACTCCGGAAAAGGCCATTTGCAGGGTTCGGGGGATTGGGGTCGCTGACAGCGTGAGCACATCGACCTGGGTCCGGAGTTGTTTGAGCCGTTCTTTATGGCGGACGCCAAACCACTGTTCTT
>JAOTTP010000167.1 GCA_029864405.1 Nitrospirota bacterium | reverse complement strand
AACGGTGAGTGGCCGCTGGTGCTGGGCTACGTCCTCAAAGGCAAAACCCTGGGAATATTGGGTCTCGGAAAAAACGGCACCGAAGTCGCGGCCATCGCCCATGGATTTGGCATGAAAGTTATCGCCTGGGGACCGACCCTAGACCGGGAGCGCGCGGCCAAATCGCGGGCTTTGTTCATGCCACTCGATGAAGTCCTGGAGACCGCGGATATCGTCTCCGTCCACCTGAAGCTTTCAGAGCAAAGCAAGGGACTGATTGATGAACGGCGCCTGCGTTTAATGAAGCAAAGCGCTTACATCGTAAATACCGCGCGCGGTGCCATCATCGATGAGCTTGCGCTCGTTAAAATTCTTCAAGAAAACGCCATCGCGGGCGCCGCTTTAGATGTATTCGTGGAGGAGCCGTTGCCCCCGACGCATCCTCTACTGAAACTGGAAAATGTGCTGCTCACGCCCCACCTGGGCTGGCCAACGGACGCTGGTTTTCACGACTTCGCTGAAAACGCCGTGACGAATATTCTCGACTATCTTGATGGCAAGCTTACCCGCGCCTTGAATCCCGAGGCGTTGCGGCACCGCGTGAAAGCTCCCTAGGCATCACTGCTCAACGATACGCCTATTGCGAGGTTCCGGCTCCCGTGAGATCAGCTCGCGTTTATCCTTGCCGTGTGAAACGTCTCGTTGTCCTGATCGATGAACTCGATCAGCGCGTACGCGGGCTGGAGTTTCGGGTCGACGGTAATTTTCGCGAAATTGAAATTCTCCGCGAGGAAAAACTCGAACCGGCTGGCTCCCCCGTTTGTAATCCGGTTGAGCGGCGCGCCTAGTGGCCCCGCCGCGATGTCTCTAAGGCCGGCGCCGTTGCGAATTTTGGTGATGGCCGCGTAGTGGAGATCGGCGCTCAAGAAAACCACGCCGGGTATTTTATTCTCGTTAATAAAGCGGATGATTCGTGATCGTTCTTTGGGATATCCATCCCAACGATCCCTGCCGCCGCCGTCCATCGTGACAGGTGTGCCGATGAATTTAAAGATTGCGGAAGAATTCTTCAGACCGTTCAATAACCATTTCGTCTGCGCCGAGCCCAACATCGTTCCCCTAGCGGGATCGCGATACTGGCGAACGTCCAAAATAAACAACTCCAACGCCCTGCCCCAGCGAAACGAGCGATAGATTTTTTCCGCCTCGTTGGAATCGCGGCGCAC
>JAOTTP010000101.1 GCA_029864405.1 Nitrospirota bacterium | reverse complement strand
CGCGCGCAAGGATTTCAGATGAACGTGTTGGCGGTGCGGTCACCGCATGGCGTGAGTGGATCACCGCAGTCTTCTGCCTCATCAGGGCCCGGCACTCAACCCTCTGCCACATCAGTATCGCCCCGGGAATTTCTTTCTCCAAGGACCGGGCAGGATCAGTCGGTGAGTGCTTCATTTCACGATGTTGATCTGCAAAAGGCATTGGCCCAGTCGGATTTTGTGAGTCTCCATGTGCCGCTGACCTCTCATACGCATCATTTGATCGGGGAAGCTGAGTTTCGAGTCATGAAGCCAACAAGTATTCTGGTCAATACAGCCCGTGGAGCTGTGGTTGATACCGAGGCCTTGTACCACGCCTTAGTGAAGGGTCTTATTGGCGGTGCGGCCTTAGATGTGACCGATCCTGAGCCAATTCCTGCTTCGCACCCGCTCCTCTCTCTTCCCAATTGTCTGGTCATTCCGCACTTGGGGAGTGCTTCTGTGGCGACAAGGACCAGAATGGCCTGCATCGCCGCAGAGAATATCGTTGCCGGGTTGCGTGGAGACGCGCTTCCGCACTGCGTCAATCCGGAAGTCTATAACGTGTGATCGGTGCGACAGCCTTTGAACTTATGAACCCCATCAATATGACAAGGGAACTGTTCCCAATGGGGAAGGAGACCGATTTCATGCGAGACATTGTCCGTCAATTTGCCGATAGGCCAACACATTACGAGGTGAACACATGATCCACATCACACCACCGGCCGTGGGAAAATTACAAGCCTTGATCGAGGAGCACCCAGAAGATCCCATTGTCCGTTTAGCTGTTCGGGACCGGGATGACAAAGCCCTCGTTTTTTCCATTACTCTTGAAGACGCCGTGACACAGGAGGATTCGGTCTTAGATATTGAAGGACTCATCATCGCCATAGACGGCTCATGTGCGCCACGGCTGGAAGGCGTCACGGTCGATTACGAAGAGGATGCTGGATTCCAGTTCCACCACCCGGAACCGCCCGATCCTTATAAATTAAACCTGATCCTACCTGAATGAGTCGGTTAGAATGGTCTTGGGCACCGTGAAATCGACAGCTAGAATGCTCTTCAGCAAGGATTCTAGTTAACCTCAACTGGTAACCATACATCGCGCGATTATTCTTATGATGGAAACATTTTTTGCGACATGTCCTCGTGGATTAGAAGAAGTTCTGAGCCACGAACTTCAAGAGTTGGGCGGACAGGAGATTCGATCGACTCCTGGCGGCGTCGAATGTCAGGGCCCTTTTTCTCTCTGCTACCGGCTCAACTTGGAAAGTCGCATCGCCAGCCGGATTTTGTGGCGGGTCGGACAGGGGTGGTACCGGGATGAGGAGGACCTCTATCGCCTCGCCTCAAGTCTCCCCTGGCCAGAATATTTTTCCGTGGACTGTCACATTAAAGTTCGCATCATCGCGCAACATTCTCCACTGAAGAGCCTGGAGTTTGCGACGCTGCGAGTCAAAGATGCGATTTGTGACCGATTTGTTCGGGCGACACATGCACGCCCCGAGGTGAGTAAACGCCAACCTGATATTCAAATTGTGGTCTTTGTCGATGAAGATCATGTGGTGTGGTATATCGATACCTCGGGAGATCCGCTGTTTAAGCGTGGATGGCGGAAGGTGGCGGGAGAAGCGCCGATACGAGAAAATTTGGCGGCCGGCATCCTCAGGCTTTCAGGTTGGACCGGTGAGCAGGTCTTGCTTGATCCGATGTGTGGCGCCGGCACCTTTTTAATTGAGGCGGCGTTGATAGCCAAAGGGATTGCCCCAGGCAGTGGTCGGGAATTTGCCTTTCGGCACCTGCAGAATTTTGATCAAACGACATGGGAGCAAATACGCCAAGAATCGATAAAACCCATCTCCCCCGTTCCTGGTCTCTCTATTTTTGGATATGATGAGGACGCGAATGCGTTGGCCATGGCCAGAAGAAATCTTGAAGGCTTGGGGCTCGAGGATATTCAATTAAACCAGGTTGATGTGTTGGATGTGACGCCTCCGGGGCCCAAAGGTTTTCTGGTCACCAATCCTCCCTATGGAGTGAGAATGGGAGACCGGTTGGAGCTTGAGGAGTGGTATCCGAAGTTTGGGAATCTGTTGAAGCAGCGGTTTGCGGGGTGGGATGTCTATGTGCTCACGGCCGATTCGCGTCTTCCTAAACTGATTCACTTAGCGCCGTCACGCAAAATTCCCTTGTTCAATGGTCCGTTGGAATCGCGACTGTATGAATTTCAGATGGTGGCCGGAGGAAACCGGAAATCGGCAAGACAGGCCAGGCACCAGACGGGGAACAACCCCGGTCTTAGATGAGCGGTTTTCCTGCCATGTTTAAGAGCGAGACCCAGACATCTTCGATGCATCGCAACACATAAATCCATTCGTCGCAGGTCTTCGGTCGTTTGAAAAGATGGCAATTGGGAGGGAAAGAAAAATCTTTCGATTGACATGGAGCCTCTTCCGAAAACAAGGCCACCGGAATGGACTGTAAGCGGCGGTCGCGTTGAAGTCCCTTAATTATCTGTTCTCCCGACACATCCGGGAGATGATTCGAGAGAAAAATCAGGTCGGGTTGTGGGGCATCCATAAAGGGATACTCCTGATTTAAAAAGGACATGGCTTGTTCGCCGTCTTCGGCCTCAAGAATTTCCACGCAGATGATTTGGGCCACTGTCAGGGCTTCTCTGAGAGCTTCTATCTGAGCAGTATCATCCTCAATGGTCAGGATCTTAATAGTGTTTTTGACGGCTCCGCGCATGATCCGATGCCCATCTTCCTGGTTGAAACAGACTGTCCACCCTGCAGCCTGGTGAAGGATTGTCGCCTGATGACGACAGGGAATACGTGTGGTGGGCCCATCTGTTTTTTCGGTTGAATCTTCGCTGAGATTAAGAGAAAGCCGGCTGGGAAGGATTTTTGATGAAGAAGGATGAGGCTGAGAGCGTCGATGCCTGTAATATATTCTGATGAACCCCCAATGGATCGAAGCCTATTAAGCTGAAAAAGTAGTAAACCAAATAGCGCGAATCTCATCCAGTATGAACAAACATGAAACAACCACGCGAATATGGATGCCCCGTTTCCCCTATGGGGTTGGATACAGAAACGCGTGTGGCCTGATGGAAAAGGTGCTAGTTTGGGAGGCTTGCGAGGAATTGCTGAATGACCGGCATGGCATCAGGGCGAGCGGCGATGATGCCGTTGACGGTGGGATCAGGTTGGTTACATTGAATGGGTTTCACATCTCTATCCACGACGACCCCTTCCGCCGCTTGAACCAGGAGGAGTGCCGCAGCGATATCCCATTCGTTTTGTGTGCCAATATTGATCACTCCGTCAATCTGTCCGGCGGCCACCAGGGCCAAAGAATAGGCGATGGAACCCATGAGTGTGCGACAATTGGCGGTTTCCCGCCATGTGCGAATGGTGGAGCGGTCGATGGGCCCCGTGTTGACCAGGAACGACAAGCGGTGTCCGGTGGTATGGCGGACCTGAATGGGGCGGCCATTCACGGTCGCGGGCTCACCTCGAACGGCACAGAAATATTCGCGGGTGGCCGGGTTGAAGATTATCCCGATGGAGACCTGTCCATGGTCGATCAACGCGAGAGAGATCGCGAATTGTGGCAGGCTTTTAATAAAGGGTTTGGTCCCATCGATGGGATCCAGGATCCACACTCGATTCTTCTGCAGTCTGATGGCGTCGTCCGGCGATTCTTCCGACAACCAGCCATCATTCGGAAATGCGGCGAACAAGGCCTCCTGTACGATGCGATTGACTTCCAGATCGGCATTCGTCACTGGTGATCCGTCCGGCTTGATCTGGACGGCTAAGCCTTCATACATGATTCTGTGAAGACGATCACTGGCGAGAAGTAGGGCTTGTCGGATAATGGAGAGTTCTTGGCGATAATCAGTCATGATGTGAATTGTACCCGAGACCATCGGTTAAGTGTGGAGCGCGCTTAAGGCATCGAGCGTTACAGTTCATAACATGAGAGACGCATTGGAGGCTAGATTGTCTGCATGGTGATGACGGAATGAAAGGGTCCGGGTGTATAGGATGACACGTGAGGAGAGCGCCTGGAGCATATTATGCAAACCGTGACCGTGAGGTTGAAGATTTCTCCCGAACGATTTCAGGCCTACTACCAGGGTGTGGTGGAATATGTGGTGGCACAGTCAATTGATGGTCGGACGATCCAGTTTCCTGCCAGAGTGCTTCGTCCCTTTGTCTCGCATCTGGGGATTCAAGGGACATTTGAGATCACCTTCGACGCAGACCTGAAATTTCAATCGATTCGCCGCGCAAAGGATGACATGTGATCTAAGTAGTTATGACTGGAGAAGAATATTCCCTCTTAGGCTTATTTCTGAGCGCCTTCCTTTCCTCAACCGTGTTACCCGGTAGCTCCGAGGTCGTGTTCGTCGTGTTGGCGACGCGGGGAGATCTCTCTGCCTGGAGTCTGCTAGCCACGGCAACGGCAGGCAATACCTTGGGTGGGATGAGTTCCTGGGCCTTGGGGTGGCTCATCGGTTGGTGGTATCCACTCAATGAGTTAACCAAGCCGGCTCAGCGCCTGGCAGTGGAACGGGTTCGCCGGTTGGGAAGTCCAGTGCTGCTGTTGTCCTGGGTGCCCTTTATTGGTGATCCGCTGTGTCTGGCGGCAGGGTGGTTGCG
>JAOTTP010000048.1 GCA_029864405.1 Nitrospirota bacterium | reverse complement strand
ACCCTGTCGTTGGTTCGTCCAAAATCAACACGGGAGGATTGTGCAAGAGAGCTTGGGCCAAGCCCACCCGTTGTCGATATCCACGGGATAAATGTCCAATGACTCGGCCCCGAACATCAGCCAAGCCCGTCTGGGCAATGATGGTGTCCATGCGTTCCGGCAATTGGTCCGGGGAAAGTCGTTTAATTCTCCCCACGAAGGTTAAATATTCATTGACGGTCAATTCCAGATAGAGAGGAGGAGTTTCGGGGAGGTACCCGATGTGTTTTTTGACCTCCCATGGTGCTTCCAGGCAATCAAAGCCTGCAATGCGAACGGTCCCCAGCGTAGGGGGCATGAATCCCGTCAAAATACGCATGGTCGTGGTTTTTCCTGCGCCGTTCGGGCCGAGAAATGCCACGATTTCTCCCTTATTGATGGAGAAAGAGATGTCATCCAACGCGGTCGTGTTGCCGTAGCGTTTGGTCACATGTTGAACGTCAATCATTAGTAGTGCCCAGCGAGTTGTGTCGTGAAATGGGGAGAAAAGGGACTCTCAAAAACAATGGCTCGACAGGAGTCAGATCATACCTATGTGAAAAAAAATCCGTCAAGGTCAAACATGAGGTCAGTGCAGACTGAGATTGACTCTTTTGAGGAAAGTTGTATGATAGCTTCACTTTTGGAGATGTTCTAGCCGTACGAGCGACGGAACTTCTAGGCTGCTTTGGGATAGGATATTGGAGCAACGGCCACCATTGAGGAAGTTGTTTCAGCGAAATTGTGCAATTCTTGGGCTTTTGGTCGCCCTTCTAAGTGGGTGTAGTTCTTGGCATCACGTGTCAATCGTCAGTCATGGTGATTCGCTGGCCAAGGAATCCCCCGATTCTTCTCCGGGTCCGGTAATGACTGACCCATCCGTTTTTGTGCCCAAGCCGGATCCATCTTTTCCTATTGTTTCCCAACCTGTAACGCCAGAGATTATCTCGCCGTCTATGGGTTCGGCCATTATCGCGCAATCCGCAGATGACTCCCTTCTTCCCTGGACGTTGGAAGATGTTTTTTTTGACTATGACCAATATTCCATACGAAAAGAGACTGTTCCTACCCTGAAGCAGAACGCACAAGTACTCCTGAAGCGGTACCCTATTCGTGAAGTACTGATTGAAGGACATTGTGATGAGAGGGGAACTGAGGAATATAACCTTATTTTGGGTGAGCGTCGCGCGATGGCGGTGAAGAATTACCTGGTGGACTTAGGGGCGAGCGCTTCCTCTATCCGAGTCCTCAGTTTAGGGAAAAATGAACCATTTTGCCTTCAGCCCACCCCTCGATGTTTTCAACGGAATCGACGGGCCCACTTTGTGTTGAAGTAATTCTGTAAGATATTCTCCTCAATGCGTTGTCTCCTTATAAGGAGTACGTCTTCAGAAATCATGTGAGTCTGGTCGATCTGTCTGTCCCTCCTTTTAGGTTATTGAAGGGGTCCAAATCGCAGGATATCTTGGGAGAAAAATTGCAAGTCTCTCAATGACAATCTAGTCCTTTTCCTCTCACCGAGAAGGATGTCTATGCGGTTTTGGTCGCTAACAATCTGGTTCCTATTATTGTTTCCTCCATCGGCTCTCCCGGAGGTATGGGATTTTTCCTGTACCGAGGCTGTTTCCCTTTTGAGGGCGGCTCAGGAGCGAGTCGTTCGGAAGCATGACCAATTGCAGGAAGCTAAATTTAGTCTCCGGCATGCTCCCAAAGAATTTGATGGGTGCCGACGGAGTCGTCGTGGATATCAAGGGGGTGAGATTCATTGTGTGACCCATCAATCCCCCCAGGGGAATCTGTTGCGAGATATCCTTGTTGCTCAACGAAGCCTTGATACCTCCATCCAGGATTTCAAAAAATACCAGAAAGGCCTGGTCCTTTCCTGCTTGGTGCCTTCTCCCTAAGCGGTTATTCTTCCCTCTACCTCGTATTGCATTCCTTTTAATAGCTACGGTCTCCTCCAGGGTGGGGCTCCTTTGGGGGTGCTGTCCAGAGTTTGCCTACTTTGAAGCCCGCAACACGAAATCCCTCTTTTTTATCCCTCGTAAACGTGGGCCACTCTAATTTATCGGTTCGAGTTTCCGATCTCGGGCAGAGATGATGGTTATTTGGCATTCATGCTTGATGAGGATGATACCGTCAATGTGCTAACGGTCGTCTTGCAAAACAGGAAGAAAATTTTAGAAGAAATTCGTATAATCATTGGGCTGGGCCGCTGAATTAACAAAAGGGGTTTTCCTTTTTGATCGATAGAAGGTAGAGACACTTGGTGCTCAGTCTTAAAAAGATTTTGGCCTCACTTTTTTCCCCTCTCTCTCTTTGCATAGAGATGATGGCTTGTGGGCTTCTGTTGTTGTGCTTTTCCCGCAAACAATTTGTCGGGAAAATCCTGATTGCTCTTGGATTCATTCTGCTTATTCTCAGCAGTTATGAAGGGGTATCAGGGCGAATCTTACGTACGCTTGAATCACAATATCCTCCCATCAATCTTTTGCAGGTTGTGGTCGCTGAGGATCGCGCGACCGCTCAAGACTCCGTGCAATGGATTGTTGTCCTGGCCAGTGGAATTGTCGGAGATCCGACGTTACCCTATCAACTTCAAGTATCCCATCATTCCCGTGTTCGATTGATCGAGGGTATTCGGCTTCATCGCATGCTCCCCGGCAGCAAAATCATCTTGACTGGGGGAACGGGGTTTGATGGGTCCCCTGAAGCGACCACCTTGAGTCGAGTCGCCGAGGAACTGGGCGTGAGCCGATCAGATATGGTGCTGGAGGTTGAATCCCGTGATACCAAAGATCATCCTCTCTATGTTCGGGATATTGTCCATGATGAGCCTTTTATCCTGGTGACGAGTGCCTTTCATATGCCACGGGCGGTCAAGCTATTTGAGAAACAGGGGCTGTTTCCAATTCCGGCCCCGACAGGACAATGGGTTCCTCCCATACAGTTTTGGTCTCTGGTAAACTTTTTCCCGAGTTCCACAGGGGTGCGCCTGGCGGAATTGGCCTATCATGAATATATGGGGTTAACGTGGGCCTGGATTCAGGGCCAGATTTAAGGGAGTGATGGGGCGTTGAATCACGACATTTATGCCGGGGCAAGAAACATTTGTGAGGATTGAAATCCCCCACGCGGGGTGGGCGTGATGTTAAAAAGGCCTTGTTTCTTGGCTTGGAGTGTCCGATAGAGATGCTAAAGAATGGAATCTTGAAAGTACCCTCACAACGATAACTGAGACTTTATGGGGATCAGCAAACTTATGGTTTGGCAAAAACGTATGGTTTGGCAAAGATGTGGGGGAAGAACCATCATGGTGTGTCTGAGTGTTTTCTTATTGGGCGGGTGTAGTATATGGGAATCCTATTCCCATCCGGACTATGGTTCCACTCGAGCTGATCGTATTTGTCATCCCTATGGGGACTGCGTACAAGGGAAATGGGTTTCCAATGATGGGGCAGGGACGGATCCGGCAGAAGCACATTTATACTGTGTCGCGCAGGTTGCTGAAGATCAGGGGAATGACTGGAAGAAAGATTCGGTCACTCATGGATTGGAAATAGGTGAGTGTATGGAACAACGTGGATTTACCCTCAAGCAGTGATAGAACAAAAAAACTTCGTAATCCATCTTAAGCACATCATCTCCCCTTCTCATCATAAACAAGGCTCTCTTTACCCCTCCACGTTCAATGACCTGTTGAAAGTTGTCAGTCATAATGTGCAAGGTTATCCTTCTCGGCCATCCGTGTCGGTTGCGGTAACACAGATAGTGGCATGAAGGGTTTCCTCTGGTTTAAGGCTAAAGGGAACTTTTTCTCGAATGGTCCCCCCCCCTCCTGGATTGGTCGCCTTGATCTCTTTAAATTTTAAAAATCCTTTGCCTAAATCCTGGTAAATGGTAGTCTTGGCAAGATTCGTTAATGCTTGGCCGTTGGCTTTCGTTATTGGTTCAATATAGGACACGGTGACAACAGGGTTGGAAGCCGTAACAGTGATTTGGGCAGAAGTGAGGCAGTTCAATGCATCTAGTATTCTGGAAGAAGGAATCTGCGGTGAGATGGGTTGGGACCTTTCTGGGAAAGCGACTGAATTGATTTGATTTGAGGGTGTCTCGGCCTGAGGTGCTTGTGTTGTCGGGGATGGGAGGTTTGAGGGAAGGCAAGAGGGGCGTAGCCAACATAATGCGGTGTCCAGTCTTTCCTGAGATTGTGGAGATGAACAGGCAAGAAGACTGGCAGAAAGTGTCAGAACCATGAGGAATCGGACATGAGTAAGCACACATGAACCTTCTCTGATGATAGTTTTGAAAAGTTTGAATTACGAGAATATTAAAATAATCGGGCGATTGTTTTTTGAGGTTCGTCGTGTTTGTATTCTACTGTCCCTGCGGTCTTAGCGGAAGGCCTTTCTTGCGCTTGAGCGGATAATTGATCAACCGAATATGAAAATGTGAAGAAAATGTGAGATAGAAAGGAAGGAGTGGACAGGTGAGAAAAGTCCAAGGAACTTCCTCTTCACGGAAAGAGGAAAAAACAGTAAGACCTCTCAAAAAAAACGATCATCCCCGGTCATTAAACAAGCCTAAGAAGGTTTTTGAAGAGCTGAGATTATTTGCAACGGATGTGGATGGGGTTCTGACCGATGCCGGCATGTACTATGGGGAATCAGGGGAAGAATTGAAAAAATTTCACACGCGTGACGGCATGGGGATTAAACTCTTACAGGCCCAAGGATTGGTCACTGCTATCATCACCATGGAAAACACCAAAATTGTGGCTCGTCGGGGGGAAAAGCTTGGTATTCCTGAAGTCTTTCAGGGGGCTAAGGATAAGGTGGCGGTCCTCTGTTATTTGTCTGAAAAATACGGAATTCCTTTTGGGCAAATGGCTTACATGGGGGATGATGTGAATGACGTGGAGGCCTTAAAAACGGTGGGATACGCGGCGGCTCCGGCAGATTGTGTAGAGCAAGTCCGTCAGGTTGTGCATTATGTCTGCAAAAAAAATGGAGGTGAGGGAGCTGTTCGGGAAGTTATCGACAAGATTTTGGCTGCGAAGGGCCTGGAGTAGGAGTACATGTCTGTGGTTTATTTTCGAATATCGAAATCCGATAAGATTACATATTGAGGTTTGACATATAGCCATTAAGTATGGTCCTTCAGCGCGCCCATTGGACCGTTGAAACGCATGTTGAAAAAGGACACATTATGAATTCTCATGTCTATGGGGTGATTTTAGCCGGAGGTAGTGGTACCCGGTTTTGGCCGTTGAGCCGGGAACGATTCCCTAAGCAATTGTTGCGGATTTTGGGAGAAGGAACTCTGCTGCAACAGACGTTTGAGCGTCTATTGCAGAAGATTCCCGCGAACCGGATGGCGATTGTCACCAACGAAGTTCAAGCGGAATCCATCAAACTCCAGCTCAATCAGTGGAAAGATGACATAGCCGGCAATGTGATCCTGGAGCCGGAAGGAAGAAATACCGCGCCGGCTATCGCTCTGGCTGCCTTGCAATTGATGCATCAAGATCCTGAAGCGATTATGGTGGTGGTACCGGCAGATCATGTCGTGAAGGCCTCCAAGAAATTTATGCGAGCCGTGCAATTTGCGAGTGAATTGGCGGTGGACGGTCATCTTGTGACGTTTGGGATTCAGCCGACTCGTCCGGAAACAGGGTATGGCTATATCCAGCCTTTGAAGCGACGGAAGGTAGGGGCCAAGGGCGACTTCATCGGCTATTCGGTGGCCCGCTTTGTTGAAAAACCTGATTTCATAACCGCCAAACGGTATTGTCGATCTGGGAATTATTTTTGGAATAGCGGAATTTTTGTCTGGAAAGCCTCACAGATTTTATCGGAATTGGCCATTCATCAACCGGCGTTATCCAAGTTGCTGACTGGTCTTCAATGCCGCTTGGGAAGCGAGGAATTTCCCTCTTACCTTCGGAAAATGTATGGCAAAGTCGAATCGCTTTCCATCGACAATGCGGTGATGGAACATTCTACTCGAAGTGTGGTGGTGCCGGTAGACTTTGGTTGGTCGGATGTGGGGAGTTGGAGTAGTTTGGAGGAAGTCGCGCCTCTGGATAAAGATGGAAATGTCCGGAATGGGAATATTATTGATCTGGGGAGCCGCCACTCCGTGCTGTTTGCGGATCGAAGGGTCGTCGCGACGATTGGCCTCAACAATATGGTGGTGGTGGATACGCCTGATGCCACCCTGGTCTGTCCCAAAGATCGTGCGCAGGATGTCAAATCGATCGTCAATCTCCTGAAACGACAGGGGGCCCCTGAACACTTAGAGCATCGAACCGTGCATCGTCCTTGGGGTGCCTATACTGTCCTGGAGGAGGGCAAGGGATACAAAGTGAAGCGTATCGAAGTCGCTCCTGGAAAACGGCTTTCTCTTCAGCTCCATCATCAACGTAGTGAGCATTGGGTGGTCATTGCGGGTACAGCCAGGGTAACGCGTGGCGAGGAAGTCTACGACTTGCAGGCGGGAATGAGTACGGGGATAGCCAAGGAAACCCCGCATCGCTTAGAAAATCCCGGGAAGGTCCCTTTAGAGATTATTGAAATTCAAAATGGTCCCTATTTGGGGGAAGATGATATCGTTCGACTTCAGGACGATTTTGGTCGATTACGACCGATCGGGTAGGATTCTGAGGGAAAGGAAGCCGGATGGGAATTTTTCGAGAATATGATATCCGCGGGATTGTAGGACACGATTTAGCTCCCGATGTGGTTGAGCGAATCGGTCGTGCGTATGCGACGCTGGCTAGAGCACGCGGTGTTCGCACCATCACGGTGGGCCGGGATGGCCGTTTAACCTCACCAGCACTTCGGAATGATCTTGTTGCCGGATTGACCGGGTCAGGAGTGAATGTGGTCGATCTTGGCCTATGCGCGACCCCCTTGCTGTATTATTCCCTGTTTTCCTGTGACGTTGACGGGGGCATCATGATTACCGGCAGTCACAATGCTGCGGAGTATAACGGGTTCAAGATGTGTGTGGGCCGGGAAGCATTGTATGGGGCTGATATTCAACAATTACGAAAAATTTATGAAAGCGGCGAGTTCGCATCCGGGTCAGGGACGGTTTTAGAGCAACCCATCATTCCTGAATACCTGAAGTTTTTACAGGAACGTTTTTCTTCACTCAACGCTCGAGGTCTTCGAGTTGTGATTGATTGTGGAAATGGGGCGGCTTCCCTTGTGGCCCAAGAAGCCTTGGAACAATTGGGATGCCACGTCACGGGATTGTATTGCGATCTAGATGGTCATTTCCCTAACCATCATCCTGACCCCACGGTGACGGATAATCTCAAAGACCTGATTGAGAAGGTCAGAGAAACCGGCGCCGATGTGGGAATCGGGTACGATGGCGATGCCGACCGAATTGGCGTGATTGATGAACAGGGGCAAATTTTGTGGGGGGATCGGTTGTTGCTTCTCTTTGCTCGGGATGTGTTGGTTGACCATCCAGGGTGTTGCATCATTTCAGAGGTGAAAGCCTCTCAAGGGTTGTATGACGATATTCAAAAACGAGGTGGACGGGGTATTATGTGGAAGACGGGGCATTCTATCATGAAGGCCAAGATGAAAGAGGAAAAGGCGTTACTTGCCGGAGAGATGTCCGGTCACATGTTCTTTGCCGATCGGTACTATGGGTATGACGATGCTATTTATGCCTCCTGTCGGCTTATCGAAATTCTTGTGAAGCAGGAAAAGCCATTGTCGTCCCTGTTGGCCGATATTCCACAAACCGTGGTGACCCCGGAAATCCGAGTGGATTGTTCGGATGATAAAAAGTTTTCATTAGTAGAGACCGTAAGAAATCGCTTGAAACACGCGGCCAACACCCAAGATCTGAAGACATCAGCTTTGCCCATTCGTGACATCATCACGATTGATGGTATTCGTGTCCGTTTTGACGAAGGGTGGGGCCTGATTCGAGCCTCCAACACTCAACCAGCATTGGTCCTCCGTTTTGAAGCCTCTTCGCACGATCATCTCACTCAAATCCAGGCCTATCTGGAAGGGCAACTTTCTGAAGCCGCTGCCAGCTTCACCACATAATTCTCACCAAGTTATTCATCTCTTTTTTCTTTAGTGCGTTCCTGGGCTTATTCGGATCTGCCCATGGTGAAGATATCGCTGATCGAATCAATGACTCTGTGATATTCATCACAGGGAAGCCTCGGCATTCTTCAAGCCAGCCGTGTTCATTATTTAGAATGATTTTGTGATACTGAACGCGAATTTCTGGAGCACGTGCGTTGCTCCTTTATGCGAAAAAGCATATAATGAAAATCCTCTAGAATTCCCTATGGATTATGACTGATGACTCCGCGTTTTTCCTTATCGACACATACCTTTCGTGAAGAAGCGCCTATTCCTGGAACCTCCGGAGAATTTTCCCGCATCATCATGCAAATTGCCCTGGGTGGGAAGCTGATTGCCCAGGATCTTAGAAAAGCCGGATTGAATCAGTTCCTGGGTTCTACAGGGTTAATTAATGTGCAAGGCGAAGAGGTCCAAAAGTTGGACGAACGAGCCAATCAGATATTTCTGGATGTCTTTGAGCACATGGAACTTGTGAGCACGCTGGTTTCAGAGGAAATGGAAAAGCCCTACCTCATCAAAGAAGCCGATGGCCAAGGAAGGTATGCGGTCTTTTTGGATCCATTGGATGGCTCCTCTAACATTGATGTCAACGCTTCATTAGGGTCAATTTTTTCTATTCATCGACTTTCCGTTGAGGGGTTCCCCACTTCTGAAGAAAGCTTGCGAAAAAAAGGGTGCGATCAAGTTGCAGCCGGATATATTTTGTATGGATCGAGCGTGCTTTTAGTGTATACCTGTGGGCATGGGGTTCACCAATTCACGTTGGATCAGGAGGCAGGTGAGTTTTTCCTCTCAGCCAAGAATATTCAGATCCCCAAGCGTGGGAAAATTTATAGTGTGAATGAAGGCAATCACCAAAAGTGGTCAGCCGGCACTCAGAAATTCCTTCACTATCTTCAGGAAGTCGATGCCCAGACAGGTAGACCATACACCAGTCGGTATTCCGGGTGCTTTGTGGCTGATGTGCATCGTGTGTTGTGCAAAGGTGGCTTATATATGTATCCCGGAGAACAGCAAAACCCAGAGGGGAAATTGCGGCTCATGTATGAAGCCGCGCCATTGTCCTTTTTGGTTGAAAAAGCCGGTGGCTTGGGAAGTACGGGAGTCGAGCCTGTGAATCAACTCATCCCCCAAGCCCTTCACCAGAGAGTCCCGCTGTACATTGGCAGTCAGGATGATGTGACCAAGGCTGAAGCATTCCTGCGGTCTGAATCACCGACCTAGGGGAAGGAGAATCTCTTATGGTGTTGCGAATGATGTTTCTGGTCGTTGGGATGGGCTTAGGTATGGCCTTGGCCTGGGGGGCATCTGAGGGCCAAACAGCCTTATTGCTTATGGGCGCGGGAATCGGGGCCGGGGTTGGTGTGATCATTCTGGCTACGGAACACAGGTTGAAGTCTGTGCCTTTGCCGTTGGTCCTGTGTGGAGGGGCGGGATTAGTCGTCGGGCTCCTTGTGGCCGGTCTGCTTACCCTGGTGACAGGATTGGTCGCACGCCCTCCTTATTCCCTCCTTACCATTCTGGCGAGCTTGGTGATCTTCTTAGGGATTCCCTACTGGGGATTGATCATGGGGATACGATTTGCAATTGAAGGATGGGCCGCGTCAGTCATTCCAACAGGTGATACGGAGCCTGCTCGCACCAAAAAACTGCTCGATACCAGTGTCATCATTGACGGTCGGATTGCGGATTTGTGCGAAACGGGCTTTATTGAGGGGACTCTTGTGGTTCCGCATTTTATTCTTCAAGAGTTACAACATATCTCCGATTCGTCCGACGGATTAAAACGGGCTCGTGGAAGACGAGGGCTGGACATATTAAATGTCCTTCAAAAAATGAGCAATATCAAGGTGGAATTGGTCGAAGATGATTTTCCTCATGTTAAAGAGGTGGATACCAAGCTCATTGAGTTGGCTAAACAGATGGATGCGAAAGTGCTGACGAACGATTTTAATCTCAATAAGGTGGCGGGGATTCAGGGCGTCAGGGTGCTTAATATTAATGATCTGTGTAATGCGCTGAAACCGGTGGTTCTCCCAGGGGAAACGATTCGTGTCTTTGTTTTGAAAGAAGGAAAAGAGGCTGGGCAAGGTGTGGCCTATTTAGATGATGGCACCATGGTGGTGGTTGACCATGCTAAACGATGGATCGGCAAAAATGCGGATGTGATTGTGACGAGTGTTCTGCAAACGAGTGCCGGCCGAATGATTTTTACCCGCCTGAAAGAGGAAACCGAACACGAGGAGTTAAGCTTCTCGCGTGTTTAATTCTGTGGTGGCGGTTGTTCCTGCCGCGGGACTTGGTACCCGCATGGGGGGAAATACTCCCAAACAATATCTTTCTCTTGGGGGCTTGCCTCTTTTAGTGTATTCACTCCGAGTTTTTCAGCAATTCGAGGGGATCCGCGAAGTCATTCTTTCCGTTCCGGCATCGGATCGGGAGTATTGCTGGCGTGAAATCGTGAAACCCTTTGGTCTAGAGAAGGTCACGCAAGTTGTGGCGGGAGGAACGCGGCGGCAGGATTCCGTCAGAAACGGGCTTGCGGCCATTTCCGACCAACCTGACGGGGTTTTGGTTCATGATGGGGTCCGTCCATTTATTGACCAACACATTGTCAGGAATGTGATCGACTGTGCCGGGCAAACAGGGGCGGCGGTGGTAGCGATGCCGATCCATGATACCGTGAAGCGGGTTGATTCTTCTGGGATCATTCAAGAGACCCTGAAGAGGGAAGAACTCTGGCAGATTCAGACACCTCAGGTGTTCCGATATGACTGGCTGGTTGAGGCACACGAACAGGCGCAACAACATCAATGGGTCGTCACCGATGACGCGGCCCTCATCGAACGGATGGGATACCCTGTTTCCGTTGTGGAGGGGAGTTGTTTTAATATAAAAGTAACCAAGCCGGGTGATCTGGTGTTCGGGGAGGCAATTTTGGAAACACGAGGAAGCCGGCTGTGAAACCACAGGCTAGTGTTGATCAGCTGTCTTTTCTTTTTCTGCACATTTCAGATTTGCCATGAGAGTTGGTCAAGGTTATGACATTCATCCTCTACGAGAAGGCCGCCCACTGATTCTGGGCGGCGTGGCCATTCCCCATTCTCAAGGGTTGGATGGCCATTCCGATGCCGATGTTTTGACCCATGCCGTCTGCGACGCCATTCTTGGAGCCATGGGAGAAGGAGATCTTGGAACACGCTACCCAAGCAGTAATCCAGAATACAAAAATCTCTCGAGTTTGGTGATGCTACGCAGTGTCGCTCAAACCCTTGTTGAAAAAGGGTTTCGCTTGGTGAATCTGGATACGGTTATTCTGGCCCAGGCTCCGAAATTAGCTCCGTATATGGTTGCCATGCAAGAGAGCCTTGCACAAGTGCTGCAGGTTGCCCCCTCTCAGGTGAATGTCAAAGTCAAAAGTGGAGAGGGTATTGGGATGATTGGGCGAGCAGAAGGCATTGCGACGTTGGCCATTTGTCTCATTGAATGCACCACGACGTTATGAAATGAGGCCGTCTTCTCTTCATCGGGGTCTATCCGTATGGTGGGCGTATGCGGTTGGTTAAACGAATTACAGAGGACCTGCATGCGGTTTTTGAGCGCGATCCGGCGGCAACCAGTCGATGGGAAGTGCTGCTGGCCTACTCAGGTTTTCATGCGTTATTAGCCCATCGGTTGGCGCACTGGTTATGGAGAACAAACCTTCCGATTATTCCGCGGTTGATTTCGCAACTCGCTCGGTGGGTGACCGGTATAGAAATTCATCCCGGAGCTCAAATCGGACGAGGATTTTTTATTGACCATGGGATGGGGGTGGTGATTGGCGAGACTGCGATCATTGGGGACTTTGTCACCCTCTTTCAAGGGGTGACCCTCGGGGGAACCGGCAAAGAACGCGGGAAACGCCATCCGACATTGGGTAATCATGTGGTCGTCGGAGCTGGGGCAAAAGTTCTAGGGAATATTACGATCGGGGATTTTGTCAAAATTGGAGCAAATTCAGTGGTTCTTCGATCCGTACCTTCGAATTCCACGGTCATTGGGATACCTGGCCGGATTATCAAAACCATTGGAGATCGGGTGCCTGAAGCGACCATGGATCATGCCAATATTCCCGATCCGATTGCTGAACGGTTTGAAGCGATGGAACAAGAACTCATCGCCCTCAGAAAACAGGTGGAACAATCTGAAAAACGACCGTAACAGATGTGAGGAAATTCTCCATATTGTCTTAGGCCGTGAGGTCTCTTACACTACAGGCGAGGATTTAAGCGTAACGAATATTTTGTTAAAAGGGAGGGATTTTTTGTGAAGGGAGTCAACGTTATCACACCACGAGTCAAAGAAATATTACGAAATTATGATGGTAATGCTCCGGGGGTCCTCGCGAATATTGCCCGCTTGTTGATGAGTGGGCGTTTGGCCGGAACCGGGCGTCTGGTTATTCTGCCGGTGGATCAAGGCTTTGAGCATGGTCCTGCCAGAAGTTTTGCCGTCAATCCTTCGGGGTATGATCCTCACTACCATTTCCAACTGGGAATTGATGCCGGATGTAATGCCTACGCGGCTCCTCTGGGATTTCTAGAGGCTGGGGCGGTAGAATTTGCCGGTCAAATTCCACTCATACTGAAATTGAACAATAATGATTCGTTGTTTGAAGGCAAAGATCCTAATTCGGCTATTACCGGGAGCGTTCATGATGCTCTGCGGTTAGGGTGCTGTGCCGTGGGGTATACGATTTATCCAGGGTCTGCTCATAGCCAGGAGATGTATCAACATCTGCGGGAAATTGCTCAAGAGGCCAAGTCGCATGGGTTGGCTGTTGTCGTGTGGTCCTATCCGCGTGGCGCAGGACTCAGCAAAGAAGGGGAGACGGGAATCGATGTCGTCGCCTATGCCGCACAAATTGCAGCCCAACTCGGGGCCCACATTATCAAAGTGAAGGTGCCCTCAAATCATATAGAGCAGGCGGCGGCTAAAAAAGTGTACGAAGCCGAAAAGATTCCCATTAGCACGCCAGCGGAACGTATCCGCCATGTTGTGCAAAGTGCCTTTCAGGGGCGACGCATCGTCATTTTTTCGGGCGGGGCCAAAGGGGAAGATCAGAAAATTTTCGATGAAGCCCGTGGCATTCGAGATGGTGGAGGGTTTGGATCCATTATTGGGAGAAATTCCTTTCAACGGCCAAGACCGCAGGCTCTTGAATTTCTGGCAAACGTCATGAAGATCTATGGCGGAGAACTCCCTTAAGGGTTTCAATCGTCAGGATTCAGAGTGTATGAGCTTAGGGGTATAACCCCCGGCATTGATGGGCTTGAGCCACTTCCTCAATCCCTGCGATCAATGCGGCTGTTCGCATTGTCAGTTTTTTCTCATCCGCATGATTGAGAATACGGTGAAAAGCCGCTGTGATGATCTTCCTGAGTCGGCTGTGGATATCTGATTCCTGCCACGAAAAACGCTGGGCGTCCTGAACCCATTCGAAATAGGAGACAATCACTCCTCCGGCATTGGCGAGAATATCCGGAACAACAACAATGCCTCGGTCTTTCAAAATGGCATCCGCCTCAAGAGAGGTTGGGCCGTTGGCTGCCTCGATCAGGTATTGGCATTGAAGACGTGAAGCGTTGTTGACTGTGATTTGTTCAGCCACGGCAGCCGGAATGAGCACGCGGCAGGGGAGCATGAGCAAATCTTCGTTGAAAATTGGTTCACCAAATTGCGTGAGAGAAGGAATCGCCGCCTTCTCTGTGGCCAGGTGAGAAAGAATTCCTGGGATATCCAGACCTTTTGGGTTATACAGCCCGCCTAGCTGATCGCTAATCGCCAGTATTTTTCCACCTTCCTGATGAAGAATTCGTGCGGTATGGGATCCGACGTTTCCAAATCCTTGAATGACGACGGTCGTGTCTGACATGGGCAGACCAAAATGACGTAAGACTTCCAAGGTGACGTCCACCACACCACGCCCAGTCGCTTCTTCTCTGCCTAGGGTGCCTCCAATCGAAACGGGTTTTCCCGTGACCACTCCACGGACGGTAAATCCAACCTGCTGGCTGTAGGTATCCATCACCCATGCCATGACTTGCTGATTGGTTCCAATATCCGGGGCGGGAATATCCTTGTCCGGTCCCAATAACGGGAAGATTTCTGCGATGTAGCGTCGGGTCAGACGTTCCAACTCAGCAGGTGAAAGCAGTGAGGGATTGACGGCCACTCCCCCCTTTGCTCCACCAAAGGGCAACCCCGCTAACGCCGTTTTCCAGGTCATCCACATCGCCAAGGCTGCAACTTCCCCAAGGCTGACGTCGGGATGGTAGCGTATGCCGCCTTTTGTGGGGCCACGGGCGACATCATGATGCACTCGATAGCCACGAAAGACTTGAACCTGTCCGTTATCCATTCGGACAGGGACACTGACACAGAGAGATCGCTGGGGGGCCTTGAGGCGCTCGAGAAGGCCTGGGTCCAAATTCATATGGTGAGCAGCCTGATCGAATTGGGCCACTGCCAAGCGGAACGTTGGATGGTTGAACTCTGGAGCAAGGTCAGCGGTCATCGAAGGATATCCAGTGAGATGAAAATTTGAAGACTTGATTTTCAGTATAGCAAGAATTCAATCTGAAATATTTCCTTTCGTTGGAAAATTATTTATTCCTTCTCTTGGTGCACGAGCGAGTTGAATGGAGGATTCCTTCTAGCCAAAATATGATGCTTAGGGAGTAATAAAAACCCCCCTTTCCTTGCAAAGGACTATATCGTATAGGATTTTTTGTACTCTTCTCACAAAGACTCACAGGATGTTCAAAAAGATGATCTATCGGGGTCGTACCAAGCCACGTGGCAAAAAAAACGCTGGTGTGGTCTGGTGAGCTTCTGATGGAAGGACGAGCAATGCAGAAGGTACCCTTTGGCAAGGCTCGGGGTATACTTTTTCAATATCCTCTTAGGGGTTTAGTACAACACGTGAAGGAGATAGAGCCCTTGTGGTGGGGCGGTCTCTCCTGCCGCACGTCGGTCTTTAGCCTGGAGAATATCCCGAATGGAATCCGGTGATCTTTTATGTCGTCCGACTTCAGTGAGTGTGCCAACAATCGTCCGAACCATCTGCTTTAGGAATCGATTGGCCTGCATCTGAATGCTCATGGTCATGAGGTCTGAGGTGAGTGAAATGTGGGACACGTCGCACATGGGATCCAAAGTACTAGCCAGGCGGCCCTGGAACGAAGTGAAATCATGCCGACCTACTAATCCAGACATGGCGTGCCGAATGGCCTGGGCATCCAGTTCGTAGGGTAAGTGCCAGACTCGATGACGATCAATGGCCGGCCGGGCGGGATGTCTGGAGATTCGATACTCGTACAGTTTTTCTTTTGCACTATATCGAGCATGAAACGAATCAGGAGCCCGTTCACTTGAGACCACCGAAATATCGTGCGGGAGAGCGCTATTGATTGCAAGCTTCCATTTATGAATTGGAATGGATTTGTCAGATTGAAAACTAGCGACTTGCCCGCGGGCATGGACGCCAGCGTCGGTCCGTCCGGCGGCGATGACAGAAATGTGTTGTTGGGTGATGCGTGTGAGCGCTGTTTCTAAGGCGGCTTGGATGGTCGGCTGATTAGGTTGCCGTTGCCACCCCGCGTAAGCTGTGCCGTCATATTCGATCGTCAGTTTGATGGTGTACATGTTTCAAGGGGGGATGGGAATGACTAAACGGGCTTCTGCGTTGTCAAGGAATGGGTGTGGAAATCATGAGATCAAGGTGTGCTGATAGTCATGGAAACTGTGGGAGCAGAGAAGCCAAAAGAAGAAGGCGGAGGCTCTCCTGGTTATCGGGAGGCGGTTTGTAACGGGGTAATATAGGATTGAAGTCCGTTAAATATGCCCTCGGCCACTCGCTTTTGATAGGTTGAGCTTTGTAACAGTTTTTCTTCAGTCGGATTGGAGATAAAGGCAATCTCCGCCAAAATGGCAGGCATGGTAGTCATTCGCAGCACAAAAAATGGAGCGGTTTTGATCCCATGATCCTTGATTTTATAAAAGGCATCCAAGAATGTCACCAGAGATTTTTGGGTCGTCCATGCTAATTCACGGGAATCGTCTATTTTTTTGTCATTGAGTTTGTCGGCAAGAATAAATTGCCAGGGTGCTGCATTTTTCTCAAGAGGGGTGCCATTTTCCCGCGCGGCGACGGCAAGTGCCCGTGGGTCACTGGCTTCACCAAAATGATAGAGTTCCATACCTTTCACGGAAGTTTGGGGATGAGAGTTGATGTGAATCGAGACAAAGAGATCGGCTTTGTGTGTATTCGCGAATGTTGCCCGGTCTTCCAATTCCACGAAGACATCCGTTTCTCGAGTCATGAGGATTTTCGTGGAGCCTTCCTTTGTGAGAAGGTCTCGCAAATGATTCGCAATATGTAAGACGACATCCTTTTCTCTTGTGCCTTTGCGTCCCAAGGCCCCGGGGTCCTTTCCTCCGTGTCCTGGATCAATCACAATCACCAGATCTTTTTTCCTGACAGGCGGTGGCTGAGTTGGTGGGGGGACCACTGGAGAAGCTGGAGGGGCTGGTGCGCTGCCCGTTGGCGCCTTGGTGATCACTGCTGTCTCAGGTGTGGGATACAAATCGAGAACGACGCGAGCGGGATTTTTGAGGACATACCATTTATAGCGTTTCCATCCGTCAATGGGTATGGTGAGAAGGATGGATCCAGAGGAAGTGGTGGAAAGGTCCAATTGCAAAGGAAATGAGTCTGCTATTGAATTGGCGACCGTAGCATTGGCTAATTGCGTGTTGGGAAGCTCCAATTGAAATGTTGTGGCCGTTCGATGCTCTTGGGGAACTGGATGGACGGGGCGAGTCAGGTCTAACACGACCCGGGTATAGTGTTTATGGCGGTGAGCGCGAATATTGCGAATCGAGGTCGAGGGTGGTGTTTGCGCAATGAGATGAAGAAATGAGTGAGGTTCGTTCCCAGAGAAAAATCGAGTTTCTGCCGCTCCTCCAGGTATAGGAAGAGACAAAGCGAAGAACAATATGCCAATGCAAGAATAAAGGGATATCATTCGAGTGAAGGGCATGCGCATTTACACCATTCCTCTCTTTTTTCGCAGATGATGACCTTCTTGTCAAGGGAAGCGCTTTCGAACCGGGTCGTGTTATGGGTAGACTCAATCGTTATGGCTGTACGAGGCATCACATTATGAAGGAACCACAGTGGCACCGAAACATTTGATCATCGATGGATATAATGTGTTGGGCGCAATGGGGCTTCCACCGCACCGAGTCGTTGACCAAGGGGAGCATCATCGTGAGGAGTTTATTGTGCGTATAGGCCTGTATGGGCAAAAACTCCGCAATCTGATCACCTTAGTTTTTGATGCCTGGCAACAATCGGGAATGAGTCGGCAGGTCATACATCGGGATGGTGTGACGGTCATTTATACGGCCCAGGGTGAAAAAGCAGATGGGGTGATTCAAGATCTTATTCGGACCCATGGAAAAGAGGCCGCGGTAGTCTCATCGGATCTTGAAGTGATTGCTGTTGCAAAAGCGTTTGGGGCGTTTTCGATCAGGTCTCAAGAATTTGTGAAACGCCTGGCTTCTGCTGGTCTTCAAGGATCGGCCGCCAGTCGATCTCGAGGGGGACCCTCCCAAAAGGATGTGGATGAGGAGCCGGTCCGATCAAGAGAGAAGAAGGGCAATCCTCGAAAACTTCCCAAGAAATTGCGTCAACGCAATCGGATCATGAAGAAATTTTAAAGAGTTGACAGGCATTGTTGGTGGTCAGGTCGGCCACACGGGCTAATCCTGCTTGGGAGTCCCCATATTTAATTTCCGCAATTTGTTCCGCCACATAGATGACATAGGCCGATTCGTTGCGTTTCCCTCGAAACGGGACGGGAGTCAGGTACGGAGCATCGGTTTCAATGAGTAAGCGGTCATCGGGTACGGTGCGAATCACTTCACGTAGCTGAGAGGCATTGCGAAAGGTGATGATCCCGGAAAAGGATAGATAGAATCCAAGGTCCAAGGCACGTTTGGCAAACGCGAGATCCTCTGAAAAGCAATGAAAGACGCCGCCCACCTCCTCAGCATGTTCTTCCTGCAGGATCGTCAGCGTGTCCTCTTGCGCTTCACGTGTGTGAATGACCAGAGGAAGGGTGAGCGATTTCGCGAGTGCAATTTGTTCACGAAATCGTTGGCGTTGGGTTTCTCGCGGAGAGTGATCATAATGATAATCAAGGCCGATCTCGCCGAAGGCCACCACCTTTGGCTGGTGGGCCAGTTGACTCAATTCCGCATACCAGTGGGGCTCAATGCGTTTCACTTCATGGGGATGCACGCCGATCGTGGCATACACATTGGGTCGGATTGTGGCTAATTGCACGGCGGCATGACTTGTGGAAAGATCACATCCAATGGTGACAAACTTCTCAACACCCGCCTCCTGGGCACGTTGAAACATGGCTTCCCGATCTGGATCATAGCGGGGGTCGTCTAAATGGACGTGGGTGTCGATCAGCATGAAGAAATCCTTTTTTGTCCAAACGGCCATCTTATCATACCCGTCAAATTTCTTGCAGAACCTCCGGTGCACCGAATGCTAAGCTTGGAATGGTTGAGGAACGACGATGAAGAGTGATGAGATGTGGTTTGCTTATATAAATGGTTGGGCTGGCCAATTCGCTGGCTTGGATTGGTTAATGTTTCAGGTATCCCAGGAAAGCAACCTGGTGATTCCAGGCATTCTGGTCGTGGGATATTGGGGATGGATGAAATGGGGAGAGGCCAAACTCGCTATTCCCTGTTTGGCGCTCCTCATCGGCCTCAGTGATTTCCTTGGTGGCCAGCTGAAAATGCTGATTGGCCGTCCACGGCCCTGCCAGGTTCTCGAGCACATTCATGAATTAGTCGGGTGTGGGGGGGCTTTTAGTATGCCGTCCAATCACGCGTTGAATTCAGGCACGGCTATTAGCTTTCTCGTCATGCT
>JAOTTP010000100.1 GCA_029864405.1 Nitrospirota bacterium | reverse complement strand
GGGGAACCCGACGGTGTATCGGCCGGGGGGAAGCAAGACCATGGCCTGGACGATTGCGGGAACCGACCAGACCTCGGTCATTGATTGGGGCAGTCTTTCGACCACGGAAAATCGGACTTATCTCTATATTACTGAGAGTTTGGACGTGCTCTCCCCGAGCGGGAGTACTCCCCCCCCTGATACCACCTCCCCCACTACCAATGTGCTTTGGCGTAATACGAGTAGCGGTGAAGTAGCTGTTTGGCGGATGAATGGGCTGACCATTACGTCGGTCGGTTTCCCTGGGAGTAACTCCACCGATTGGAACATTGAGCAGGTGGGGGATGTGAATGGTGATGGGCAGGAGGATGTACTTTGGCGGAACAGGATCAGTGGAGTTGTGGCCGTTTGGCTCATGCATGAGGGAACGATCATCTCATCAGGCTTTCTCGGAGGGGTTCCAGCCGAATGGGTGATTAAGGGAATCGGTGATGTCAATGGTGATGGCAAAGCGGATGTGATCTGGCGCAATTCGGGTAGTGGGATGGTGACTGTATGGTTTATGGATGGGCTGTCTATCAAATCAGTCGGATTTCTTGGAGGCACTCCCACAGTGTGGGAAATAGAGCAGGTGGGTGATATGAATGGCGATGGGAAGGCCGACCTGGTTTGGCAAAATCGGACGAATGGCACTGTGGCGATCTGGTTAATGAATGGGTTGACCATTACGTCGGTGGGATTCCCCGCCAGTACTTCGCTGGATTGGGAGATTCAAATTCTGGGGGATGTCAATGGGGACAATAAGAGGGATGTGATCTGGCGAAATAAAAAAAGTGGAATGGTGTCGGTATGGCTGATGAACGGGGCGACGATACCCTTGGCAGGTTTTCTAGGAGGCATACCCCTCGAGTGGGAAATTAAGCAGGTGAGTGATGCGAATGGAGATGGTAAGGGAGACATCATCTTGCAAAATCGGACGAATGGCAAGGTTGCGGTGTGGCTGATGAATGGGCTGAAAATCAATTCTGTGGGGTTTCCGGGCAGTACCCCCGTGAACTGGGAAATTCAAAAATAAGATAGATTGTTAAGCCATCGCAAGTCGCTTCAGATTTCAAAGAGTGATTGGTCTGTATACAGTTTGCACGAAGAGGGGTGAGCGATGAAATTTCATATCCAACGAAAGCTAGGGAGCGGTGGCCCGCTCCTCATGGCGTGTGGCGGTATACTCTTGGGCATCAGTCTGTGTGGACTCCCGGATTGGGCGTTGGCCTCTAATGGGCAGATTCCGCTTCATGTCGATTCCGGACGATTGACGGGCCAGTTGAATCAGGTGACTCTGCGCACAGTCCTTGGTCAGTTGCATGACCAATTGGGTCTTGACTATGTGGCACCCGACGCAGAACTGGAGAAAGTCATTTCGGTTTCCTTCCAGAAAGAACCTTTGCCCAGGGCACTCTCGAAGATCCTGGCTCGGTGGGACTATGCGTTTACATTGGATGCGGCTGGAAATATCACCACCCTCCATGTGATGGCAAAGGTGCCGCCTGAGGTGCCGTTGCCCGATACGATGGTGCAAAACCAAGGAAGGAAATCTCATGAACAAAAAGGCAGAACACTCCCAAGACAAGGAGGGGCACACCATGGGACAGAAAGGACGCGTGAGCAACAATTGAGCAAGAACGTTCCTCTGGCTCCCATGCCAGCAGGGGAGAGAACACCGGAAAGTAGGAAAGTCTTCGCCTCCCTGAACCTTTCTATGGATATTCGTCCTCCTGCACCTGGAACCTCCATGCCAATCTTGCCCGCGAATCCGAAGGGCATGCAGGTGACTCCTGCAGGTAGTGCCCAAAGTATGGAAATTATTCCGCCGTCTGCCTATCCTCCAATGAATATTGAGCCAGTGCCGGGATATAGGCAACAAGAAATGCTCCTTCCCCTGAGTCCCTAACGGCGAATCGAATGCTCTCTCTACCGTCTATCAACTTTATTGCCAGGTTGTTGATTTTTTGCTTAAAGTCAAAAATTCCCATCGCACGAGTAGCTCATACTAGGCAGAGAGTGTAGGAATACAGAACAGACTGCTCCAAATTTTAAAGAGAAAAGGCAGAACTGCTGCAAGGATGTTTAGCCATGAGGCCGGTTTATGATTACTTGATATCCTAAAAAAGTTCTTCGCAATGATTATGGTCGAGTTCCCTAATCTGAAATACCGAATGGCTCAGCTCAGAGCCTACTTTTGGATTCTGCTATACTGAAACTCTGTCCTTGGCGTCGGGTCGGGTTGCCCCTGAGCATCCTCCATTTTCCATTTATCCGCTCTATTCTTCTTGAATTAAAATTCTTGTAAAAGGCAGTCTTAGAAAAGTCCGCTAGTAGTGTTCTGACCACCTAGCTCTGCTCACGTGTTCCTCCGTATGCTCCGCTCGTCCAACCAGGAGGGTCCTGCTGGACCGGCCATTTTGAGCCCTCCATCATTTCTTCCGAGTTGAATTTAGGATAGGTGGTGCTTATGCCTCTAGAAAGTTGGGTCTTCTGCATTTCGAGTGGGTAAAAAACGGCAGGTGATCTCATGAAACGGTTGGTGGGCAAGGGTGTTTTGAGTTTTCAGTGGAGAGAAAAAATTGATATGGTTTGCGCATGCGAATACAGAGACGGCTTACAGACACGTACCGGGTTTCTGGCTTTTGTCCGAGTTCGACGATTTGGGGAATGTTCGGTGATCCCAAGGCTCAGGTCATTCGACTTACCCGTCGGGAAAACAAACGAACGGCGGAGTCTGCCAGCGGGTTCATCGGACCTTCTACGACCATAGGCTGCGCCGGATTCGAGATCTTTCCTGCGGGGACACCCGAATCTATCTGGAGATCGAGATCCGGTGGGTGCTGTGTCGGATTTGCGGCAAGGTGAAACAGGAAAAGCTGTCCTGGTTGGCCGATAATCCGTTTTGCACCAGGCGCTTTGCTTTTTTCGTGGGGCGACGTTGCCGGGTTTCCACCATCCAAGATGTGGCCAGGGAGTTAAACCTGGACTGGATGGCCGTCAAGGAGTTGGACAAGCAATACATGCAGGAGAGCAGTTATGGAAGGTGGGAACGCCTGGGCCGAAGGTCATCGGCATTGACGAGATATCCATCAAAAAGGGGCACAGCTACCGGATTGTGGTGAGTGACTTGGTCCGTCAACGACCCATCTGGTTTGGAGGCAAGGATCGTTCTGAAGAAAGTATGGACTTGTTCTACCGGTGGTTGGGACAGAAGCAGAGCAAGCGGATTCGGCTGGCGGTGATGGACATGTGGAAGGCCTTTAAGAACGCGACCCTGAAGGCGGCCCAGGCTCCGCAGGCGAAGATTTTGTTTGACAAGTTCCATGGCATTCGTCACTTGGGTGAGGCCTTGGACAAAGTACGCAAGAGCGAATATGCCCGGCTCACTGGCAAGAACCGCGAGTTCATTAAGGGCCAAAAATACACGTTGCTTTCGCATCGCCAAAACCTCACCCTGGAGGGTCGCCGAGCTCTCAATAAACTACAGTAGTGGACATGACCCCAAAGCCTGGGCAGAAACTCTCAGATGATAAGTGAAATCTTCTGCGGTATATTCCTCTTCAACGAAAGGAGCAGAAGATGGCACGACGATCACGACGCCATCATTCCCCGGCGTTTAAAGCGAAGGTGGCTTTAGCCGCCGTTCGGGGCGACCGGACTCTAGCCGAGTTGGCTGAGCATTTTGACATACATCCCAATCAGGTCCAAGACTGGAAGAAACAGCTCATCGCCACAGCCGACCATGTGTTTGGCTCAGGCCTGGCCGAAGCGGCCACCCAGGAGCAGAGGCAACAGCCACTTCACGCCAAGATCGGGCAGTTGACGATGGAGAAGGATTTTTTAGCACACGCGCTCGGGCACAGCCGATGACTGAGCGCAAAGCGATGATCACCACTCGGCCACGCCTTCCCGTCACGCGTCAGTGTCAGTTGCTGGCCGTGCCGCGCTCCAATGTGTACGCACGGTCACAGCCGGTCTCAACAGCCGACCTCACGGTCATGTGTGTACTGGATGAAGTGTATCTGAAGTGGCCCTTCTATGGCAGCCGTCGCCTATGCGATGTACTACAACAACGGGGACATCGAGTCAATCGCAAGCGGGTGCAGCGTCTGATGCGACAGATGGGACTGCGGGCAATCTATCCAAAGCCACGGACCAGTCACCCCGGGCACGGACACAAGATGTATCCCTACCGACTGCGTGGGCTAACCATCAATCGGTCCAATCAGGCCTGGGCGAGCGATATCTGCTACATGCCGATGGCCAAAGGCTTCATGTATCTCACGGTGATTATGGACTGGTATTCTCGCCGAGTCTTGACTTGGCGGGCGTCGAATACCCTGGAGACCGAGGCCTGCGTGGAGGCCTTAGAAGAAGCCCTGAGGCGCTAGAGAGCCCCGGAAATCTTCAACACGGATCAGGGTGCGCAATACACCAGTGAGGCATTCACGGCCGTGCTCAAAGCCCACGGCGTGACGATCAGTATGGATGGCAAAGGCCGGTGGGTCGATAATGTGTTCGTCGAACGGCTCTGGCGGAGCGTGAAGTATGAGGACGTGTACCTGCGAGCGTATGAAACCCCCGCAGCCTTACGAGTGGGCCTCACCCAATATTGCCAGTTCTATAACACGGAACGTGGCCATCAGGCGCTGAAGCGCCAAACACCCGATGCTGTGTATTTTGCCGATCCCAGGGAGAAGCCGGCAGCCTAATGAGAGGCAGAAATTTCATAAAATACTGCTCCTGGATACCCCCCAGCTTGCTGGGGGGAGGAAAG
>JAOTTP010000047.1 GCA_029864405.1 Nitrospirota bacterium | reverse complement strand
ATCGTCCACGCGACAGCTGCCATTCCTGCAAGAAAAATCGACGCACCATCGAAACGGGAAAAGGACGGAGGTTGTTGGAGCACGCCGTGCTCGCTCAGGAAATCGAGGGTGAAACTGGGAATGACGCGTCCACCGATAAGCGCCAACAGCATGATGATGACCGAGAGCGCCATGCGCTCGGGAAGATCGGTCGCTGCGTCGCTCAGGGCCCGGACGTGAAAAAGCAGATTGGCAATGGCATACAGACTGATCAGCACACCTATCGGAGAACGATCCCACGCTTTTCCAATCGCAATCTCCCGCCAGGCAATCATCGCCAAGGTTACAAGAAAGGCGCCGTCTACGAGGGCTGACACATAGTCTGGGAGCCATGGTACCGCCATGACCAGACGTCCTGCCAGCCACAACATCCATAAGCACATCAACGGCATTCCCTTGATCGGAGGACGATCCGTCCAGTTGGGCATAGCCGTGAGCAGGAAGCCCGCGATCACGGCCGGCAGAAAGCCGAAGACCATCTCATGCACATGCCACTCTCGCGGGGCATAGAGAAAATGCGTGTTGTCTGCCCCGGCAAGAATTAGCGCCCAGATGGGGAGTGCGACGCCCGCAAATACGGCAGCACTCAGAAAAAACGGTCGAAATCCGTATGAAAAGAAAGCCAGTCTCTGAATGCGGGATCTTTCGTTCGTCGTATTGGTCATATGATCCTTAGTTCTGAAGAAGAATTGTTCGTCATGTGAATACGGGCGTCATTTCTCGGCTGAAGGAATGGTGACTCATCGGGTAGCAGTGTAGACGATGTGGTTGAGCTGGCACAGGGGAGGGGATCAAGAATGGTTATCTTCCAAACAGGGCGGCCCTCACTGGGTGGTCATCCTGCGCCCTTCTGGGGAATGATCGGTGCCCTGGTCGAACGTCGTCACGGCTCAGCGAGATCCTTCGTTTCACTCAGGATGACACCAATTCACAGAACTTGCCCCACATCGTTTTAAATAGATAGGGACGTCCTCTTTCCGGTTATCTTTCGTCTCTCTTCGTTGAGCCAATGAAGATGGATACCCGCTTACGACCGGCGGGGATGACGGATAGGGAGCAAATGCTCGCCCAACAACCCGAATGTCATCCTGAGCCAGCGGCGAAGGATCTGTGCCCAGGTTGAGGATGATACGGCTTAGCCAGATCCTTCGTTCCACTCAGGATGACAACGCCTGAAGCCTGGGAATCTGTACCAAACTGTAGTTGCGCTGCGCGACCTTGTGTCGACTATGATCCCGAACCTAAGACCTTGGTAATCAGGGTCTGCGCTTCTTCCTGGATTTGCTTGAGATGCGAGTCGCCCCGAAAGCTCTCCGCATAAATTTTATAGACATCCTCCGTTCCAGAAGGGCGGGCGGCAAACCACCCGTTCTCCGTCATCACTTTCAGGCCGCCAATGGCACTGCCGGTTCCTGGTGCTGAGGTCAGGATGCCGGTAATCTTTTCCCCTGCGAGTTCGGTCGCTTGAATCTGCTCTGGTGAAAGTTTTTTGAGAATGGCCTTTTGCGCGGGTGTGGCCGGCGCATCGATGCGCTCGTAGACTGGAGTTCCAAGTTCCTTGGTGAGGTCGAGGTAGAGTTGTCCCGGATCCCGCCCGGTTTTGGCCATCATCTCTGCGGCCAACAGGTCCAGAATGATGCCGTCTTTATCGGTCGTCCACACGGTGCCGTCACGACGAAGAAAGGACGCACCGGCACTCTCTTCTCCCCCAAAACCGACGGACCCGTCAAGCAGCCCATCCACAAACCATTTGAATCCGACCGGCACTTCCACGAGACGCCGTCCCAGTTTGGCGGCCACTCGATCAATCATGCTGCTACTCACGACCGTCTTTCCGACTGCGGCATCCTGCCGCCACCCCGAGCGTTGGGTAAACAGATACGAAATAGCCACCGCGAGATAGTGGTTGGGATTCATCAGCCCCGCCGTGCGCGTCACAATCCCATGCCGGTCATGGTCGGTATCATTGGCGAAGGCAATATCGAAACGATCCTTTAAGGCAATCAGGCCGGCCATGGCATAGGGAGAGGAACAATCCATGCGAATCTTTCCATCCCAATCCAGATTCATGAAGCGAAAGGTCGGATCCACGCCTTCATGCACGACCGTGACCGGGAATCCGTACCGCTCGGTGATGGGTCCCCAATAGTCCACGCCTGCTCCGCCAAGCGGATCCACTCCAATGGACAGTTTCGCGTCGCGGATGGCCTCCATGTCGATCACGGCGCCAAGATCGCCAACATACGAGCCGACATAATCATGCTTGTGCGTGGTCGAGGCACGGCGGGCCTTCTCGTACGAGATGCGCTTCACCCCGCGCAGGTCATCGGTCAGAAACGCGTTCGCCTGCTTCTCGATCCAAGTGGTGACGTCGGCATCGGCCGGGCCGCCATGGGGCGGGTTATATTTGAAGCCACCGTCTTCAGGCGGATTGTGCGAAGGCGTAATCACAATGCCATCGGCTACGCCCGTTTTCCGATCACGATTGTAGGTCAGGATCGCATGGGAAATAACGGGGGTCGGGGTGTACCCGTTGTCGCGGTCCACCATCACGACCACACCATTGGCGGCCAGCACTTCGAGCGTACTCGCCAGGGCCGGCTCTGAGAGCGCGTGCGTATCCATGCCTAAAAAGAGAGGTCCGTCAATATGCTGTTGCTGACGATAGAGGCAGATGGCCTGGGTGGTCGCCAGGATATGCGCTTCATTAAATGAAAGCTTCAAGGAGGAGCCGCGGTGTCCCGAAGTCCCGAAAGCGACCCGTTGTTCCGGCACCGAAGGGTCAGGCCGTCCCGTGTAATAGGCGGTGACCAACCGGGGAATGTTGGCGAGCATGGAAGGCTGGGTTGGCTGTCCTGCGAGTGGGCTGACGTTCTTCATGATATCTCCACGTTCAGAAATAGGTGAATACGACATCTCCTGCGTTCAGTGAGAGGGAGGATACATTACCGATATTCCCCACAGGATTCAAAGGCTTCCTTCTCTCTCACGGCGGTCTTATTGTGTCTCAAGGTAGGGTGCCGTCTTCCACTCCGGCGTGGGTATTTCCTGGATGTGATAAATCCTCATGGAAGGCTTGGAAATCTCAGGCCTCATGGAAGCTTTATCAACACCCGTAAAGAAATTCTGTGGATAAGAAAATCATTGACATCGTGAAGTTTTTACATTGGCATCAATGGGCATGGGTATACAGACACATGTCAAGAAAAAAATGATATTTCTACCTTTAAGACTATGCCAAAAACCCTACGCCCCTATATGGGGGGGCATCAAAAAAACTTTATACCATGCCTAAAAAAGCGGCAATCTGCGCATTTCCTTATCAATCGTTAGAAAATCACGCGATGCACGCCGGTATCCACCAGGTTATCCACAAAACTTGGGGACGAAAAAAATCTCCTCTGGTCTGCATTTTGCCGAAGTCAGAAATGGGCCATTTTTCACGCAATGGATGACTTTCGCAAGTGACCAATCAGGAGTCAGGTGCCAAAAACATTTTTTCATCTGTCTTGATCGTTTCTTCTGGTGAAACGTTGGCATCCAATGCCTGAATGGTGAACGATCAATGACACACCACTCCGGTGAAACGTTGTCATCCTGACCCATTCGGCAAGCCTGCCCTGAGCGCAGTCGAAGGGGCTCAGGGCAAGTCCACCGAAGGATCTGGCTGAGCCGTGGTCTCGTCAATCTGGGCACAGATCCTTCACCATGGGTTCAGGATGACAACCTGGTGAGGGCCTCACCGTCTGCACGTGTTCGTCCAATGCCTGAATGGTGAACGATCGATGTAAGGCTCATGTCCCGAGAGACTTTGTCATTCTGAGTGAAACGAAGAATCTGGCTGAGCCGTGGCGTCGGCACCCTGGGCACAGATCCTTCACCGTGGGCTCGGGATAACAACCTGGTGAGGACCTCACAGATTTTGCACGTGTTCGTCCGTTGGCTGAATGAACAAATCTAAGTTTTGACCCTCAATGGCAGAGGCCTCATTTCTGGGAAGAGCCCTGCCGGAAGGATTCCAAAAAGGCCTGTTTACACAATGCACCGCATTGGTAGAATGAGCGGGTGCCTCGCAATCCCCCTCCTGTCCCCTGCTTACCTATTCGACACACGGTGTCTCACATTTCATTTCCATCGGACAGTCACGCCGCATGTGGCGTGCAGACGTGCGCGCGCCATCGTTGATGAGGGTACCTATGACTGCCCTATCCGCTGTTGGAGAATAATGCCCCATGGACGCCCTTGAATCGTTCGTGTCGACCGTAGCCGGTTGGGTGTGGGGCCCGCCGATGTTGATCCTGCTGGTCGGGACGGGGTTGTATCTGACCATTCTGCTGAAAGGCATGCAGTTTCGGGTCCTGCCACATGCCCTGAAATTAGTGTTTCAAAAAGAGCTGAGTGGCAATGGAGACATTAGTCATTTTGCCGCGCTCATGACGGCGTTATCGGCCACGGTGGGGATCGGGAATATTGTCGGCGTGGCGGCGGCCATCACGCTCGGCGGGCCCGGCGCCGTGTTCTGGATGTGGATGACCGGCCTGGTGGGCATGGCGACCAAATACGCCGAAGCGGTGCTGGCGGTGAAATACCGCGAGCGAGGGAAATACGGGATGCGTGGCGGGCCGATGTATTACCTGGCCAACGGTGCCGGGCTGCCGTGGTTGGGCTGGCTGTTCGCCCTGTTCACGGCCTGTGCGGCGTTTGGTATCGGCAACATGACGCAGGCCAACGCCGTGGCCGGCATCATTGAGTCGACCTTTCAGATCGAGCCCTGGATCACCGGCGTCGTGTTGATGGCGATGACGGCGCTCGTGATTTTGGGTGGCATCACATCCATCGGGCGGTTTACCTCCGTGTTGGTGCCCTTCATGATTGGGGGGTATGTGTCGGCAGCCTTGGTCGTGCTGGCCCTGCATGTGACGGAGATCCCTCAGGCCTTGTTCAGTATTGTGTATCACGCATGGAATCCGATCGCGGCAGGAGGCGGGTTCGCCGGTGCGACGATGGCCGCCGCCATGCGATACGGGTTAGCGAGGGGAGTCTTTTCCAATGAATCGGGCCTGGGCTCAGCGCCCATTGCCGCGGCCGCCGCACGCACCGACGACCCGGTCAGACAGGCACTGGTCAGCATGACCCAGACCTTTATCGACACGCTGGTCGTCTGCAGTATGACGGCGCTGGTCATTCTGACCGCCACCTCATGGACACACGGCATCGGTGCGGCTCAACTCACCAGCGCCAGCTTCGGGGAAACCCTGGGCCACACGGGAGAACTCATTGTCACGCTGTCCATCGCCCTGTTTGCCTATTCGACCTTGATTGGCTGGAACTATTACGGCGAGAAAGCCATCGAGTATTTAATGGGACCCAAGGCGATCGTCTATTACCGCGTGGTCTTTGTCGGAGTCGTCCTCATTGGCGCCACGTCCAGGTTGGAATTCGTCTGGAATGTCTCCGATCTTATGAACGGCCTGATGGCCATTCCGAATCTCATCGGATTGCTGCTACTGGCCAATGTTGTCAAACAGGAAACGGCACGCTACTTCAGCCGTCGGCGGCCTCATGAAAGTCCCGATGTGATAACGAAGAGCAAAGGGGAATGAAAGAGGGTAGTAGAGCCGTGAGGTGGGAAAAATATGATGTAATCATTCAATCAGTGGGGAAACAATTTGTGACTGTGGTAGCCCGCAACCGGCTTGTCATCCTGATCCATTCGACTTCGCTCAGGACAAGGGCCAACGAAGGATCTCGTTAAGCCATGGGACTTTTCGACCTGGGCACAGATCCTCCGCCGAAGGGCCCAGGTTGACATCATGAATGATCGGGATTCCCTACGAAATCCGTCATGCCCGACATTCGTTATCGGGCATTCATCTTCGTTTCGTTTCGGATGGATCCCCGCTACCTACTTGCGGGGATGACGAAAAGGAGTGGTCATTCCCGACATTCGTTATCGGGCAACCATCTTCGTTTCGTTTCAGATGGATCCCCGCCTACCACTTGCGGGGATTCCAGAACGAGGACGTCCTTCCAAACATTATGAACCCGCAAACCATCCGCCAAGCTTCAGTAACGCATAGGGGGCCAGATAAAAGGCCAACACGGAAATGACCACGCCCATCAATGCCCCGGCCAACCCTTTTACCACAACCCCAACCAAGGGAAGCAAAAACACGATCAGGATCATCGCCAGTGCGACCCCTTTGTGGCGTTCATAAAAAGCCGTGCGCCGATCACTCTTGAGGGAATCGGAAAATGAAAGGTCGGGAGTAAGAGCCATTGGGCCAGTATAGTACAAACCTGTACCTGTTGGGTGAGTTTCCTTGCCGACTTCCTCATTCCCGACAGGAGTAAGCGGAAATTCATTAACACTTGTCCTTCCGGACCTTTAAATTTTATCAATGTTTTGTAGAAAGCTAATGCTGGGGGCGAAGAAATATTCGCCGCCTTTCAGTGTGACGAATCCCTGGAAATCAAATGGTTGGGTTTTTCTGTTTTTACCAGCCCATTCGCAAGGCCATTGTTGTTGAAGTGGTGTTTTTTTATCACTTGTCTGCCCGATGATAGGGTCAAGCCCATTGGTCGTATCATTAGCCATTCTCTGCAAATGCTCAAATTGTTTGGCGATATCGGCCTGGAAGCACATGAAAAGAAGGCCAACTCCATTCTCAGGGCGATCCTCCATATCTTTTTTCCGTTTCCCATAAGTGATTCCCCGTCTGGCAATTCGGTGTTCACGTTCTTCTATTCGACTTTTGGTCGACACACTCCGCGGATTGACCTTTCGGATGTGTCCTTGAAAAGGACATTTTGATCCATTCGAATCATTTTGGTAGTTAAAATTATTAAAAACAGGTTGATCCATACCCTCACCATATTGGAGGGTCACCGGGGTCCCATCTTCAAATCGTCCGACGACAAGAGCACCAGCCAGCTCTTTTTCTTTGTCGCCTTTCAATCCGAGGGTTTTTGCCAGGCTTTCTTCAGTTTTCTTAAAGCCTTTAACATCTTGCTCCAGTTTTCGAAAAACGAAATAACTTCCAAAGCTATTATTGGTCTTACAACCATTCGGATCGCTTGCCAAAACCAAATTAAGGGGAGTGGAGGGGTCATATTGGTCAATACCCTCCCTCCTTCTTTGGGATTCGATATCTTCCTTGAGGAAAAGAGGTTGGCTACGACCATCAACATATCCAAAGTGTTCCACGATGTTTCCATGTTGATCAGGAGGGAGTACTCTGCCCTTTTCGGTAGTGATTTCCTCTAAAGCACCCTTGGTGTGTTTTATGGAATCCCGCAATTGACGGCGCTCGACTCTTAGCTGTTCTTCATCTTTATGGGCCAGAATAATCATGGCATGGATTTCATCTCTATATGGCTCATCCCATTCTTGGGAAGGTCGGTCATGTAGATCTGTACGGGAGGCTTTCATTCCTTTTCGAAATTTGGGATCAGAGGGGATTTGGTTCTTTTTGAAGTCTAATGCTTGGTATCCTTTGGCAGAGAGGACAAAACCGGTAAATGTCGTTTCTTTCCATTGTTTGCCTGAATCAAGAGCCTTCCGTCGGTCAATGGGCTCCTTTGCAGTCGTAATCTTTTTTGAAAAATCCTTTACCCAGGTTCTGGCCTGAGTAGGATCCTTTCCGAATTTAATGAAAATATGAGCGGTATAATGCCGGCCGTGGCCTTTCAGGATATTGCCTTGTAGGTCGTTAAGCATGACTTCGTGTTGACGGTCGTCTTGGTCCAGCGGAATGACCTTGGCCTGATTCTGGGGGTCGACGTTATTCAGATTCATTGAAGCCACTCCTTTCTAAAGTATGGGGTCGGTTGACGGTCCTTCACTGTTCGACCCGTTATCCGAAGTGTCTGTTTTTCCACCGATCGCAATCATGTAGATGGTTGAATGGGTGATACCATCCAATTCCAAATACTCGTCAATCTCACGGTCACGATAGCCGCCTATGTTGACACAGCCTAATCCAAGAGCATTGGCAACAAGGTTAAGGTTTTGGGCAACATGACCGGCCTCCAACAAAATAAACCGGTACCCACGTTCTCCATATTTGAAGATCGACCGCTCGAAAATAGCGGTGAGGAAAATTATGAGGGATGTCCCCTGAGCTAATTCCGGCTGGACCAGCGCCAACGAAATCCGTTGTGTGTCGTCGCCATTTTGAAGATGGCGTAAACAATGTTCGGCAGCGTTGTAGTGGTAGATCCCGGAGGAGTGTCCTTTAAGGGAAGCCGTGTGAAAAAACATTTCCAAGGGATAAAGTGCCCCACCGGATGGTATGACCCGGAAAGGCCGAGGGAAAGCAGTGTTGGTATTTTTTCTGGTGACGCCATAGGCGTAGAAGAAAAGTGTGGCAATGTGTTCCAAGGTCAATTCACGTGGGCTGAAATTTCGAGCGGATGTACGAGTGGTGATGGCTTGCTCAAGAGGGAGCGATAGGGGTGTAAAGGAATGCGGAAGGTCTACGCGCGGATACCCTTCAAAGGGTAAGGACTCATGAAACTTTCTCATTCTGGAACGGACTTCCTCTTTCGAAGGGGTTTGGGTATAGCGACTAACCTTGGAATTCTCATGGAAGAGTTCCCATAATTGTTCTTCGTTGCCTCCGGGCATAACGATCTCTTGCCATACCCGTTGTTCTGCCATAGTTTGTTCTCCTTTTTCTATGGGAAGGGATGGGGCGCGGGATTAGTATCCGAAAGTTTAGTAATGCCCTGATAGCCAAGTTTTTGGGGCACCTGCCAAAGACGTGAGCCGCCGAGGGCACGTATCCCATGTCCCATGAATAGAGGATGAAACCCGGGAATCAATGCTCGAACCACAAACAATCCCGATTCGGTGACATCAGGCGTTGTCAGGTCCACCACAAGGACACGGTGATGAATATTTTCCACCTTTTTAAGGAGAGTCCTTAAATTAATTTCAGGATCCCCTGTTGCCAAATTTTCAATTTCATCAAATTCAATTCGTTGCGTAGATTCAAAAACAAAGTCAGCAAGGTGAGTATTTGCATGGTCACAATACAGCCGAACATGAATATCCTGGTTTACAATGTTTTCGAAATTTGGATCAGGAATACAGGGAGGGAGGTTGGTCTTGAGAAGTTGAGCCAGACGCCTCGTATGCGCCAATTCCTCGAGACTTTTCCTGACCGCTTCCTCGGGATCCAAATCCGCTGAGGCTGCGAACACCAAAGCAGGCGCTTCAGGGACATGACTTCGCAGAACCGACAGGACTGTTGGAATTCCTATGTCCATGGTGAGGTTGAGGAGCGTGATGGTACTGTTGATTCGTTCCAACCGCTGAACGAGGTCACGATTAAGGGCGCTTAATGTTTCAACTTTGATGTGTGGCCTGCCTAGGTGTGCCTGCCATGTAATGGTGAAGGCATCGCGTTCGATGACCTCGCAGATTGCCGAGAGAATGGCTTTCGTTCGACTGCTATGACAGGCCAGTCCGGTAGAAATCGGCTGAGTTATGGGGTGCTCTCCATTCTCCCTATCGAAGAAATAGGGAAGGAACACCATGGCGGCTGGAACGTAGCAGGGCTCGCCTTTTAGGAGGTCTGTGGCTTGGACCCATCGAAGAGGAGTGTCGCTATCAAAGGGGAAAAAGCGAAAATCTCTTTGCGAGTACTGGTCCTGAGTAAAAAGAGCAAAGTCGGTCGGCGGTATACATGGGAAAGACGCATTGGTAAAAGAAGTAAGGGGTAGCTCCTTTTTGTCATACATCGCAGAACAATACCGTTCCACGGCTTCCCCGAGAGCCTTGGCCAAGGCAATGGCCCTGTTTGTTGATGCACCACCCGCAATTGAGAAATTTTTTTGATCGCAGAAAGCAAGGGTGTTACAGGCTTTGGCCGCATAATGAAAAAACGCCGGTGCTCCCGGTTCGCGTGGAGCTTGGGAAACATGACGAACAATTCCCACAGATCGGTCTACGAGATTTTCAACCAGGTAAGAAAGCTGTTCTAAGTCCGAAGGGGAAGGAATCAATCGATCCTTCCTCCGCGTGGGACGAAGTTTGATTTATAAGGGGTCTCAAGGGATCGAGTGGTCAGGGGACTACAGACGGCACACCTGGGAACTTTAAATACTTTTCTTTTCATCATTTTGGACGTGAACAGATTGACCTCGATTTGAGTGCCAACATTCCACAAAGGGAGGACGTCGCTATACAGCTTCGTTAGCTCGAAAGACACAATATCCCCCAGGATTGAAGCCATGGAGGGGTGATACCCGACCACTTTTTGGCCGGTTGATGTAATTGTTTCTGATGCACGCTCGACTTCGGGGTCATTCATGTGAGCATTCTGGCGTTGGCGCAGACATTCATAACAAGCGGTTTCGCCCGGGACCACCAAGGGCCCGACATATCCAATCAAATTCTGGAGGATCACCGGAAGAAAGTGGCAGCGGTTTTTGACACAGAATTCATTCCAATTCCGTATGCCCTGATGGGTTCCCAAGTCAGAGGCGGCAATAAGGCATTTCACAGACGAGGGGTTGAGTTGGTTTTCCCATGTACTCAGCTCCATCGGTTTGCTGAGGTTGGGAGACCACCTGGCTTCCAACAAATTTCCCCCATCATCGAACAGGTCAGGATTCCGCATCCAGGGGTCATCTATTACCTGAAAATTTTCTAACCCTGAGTCGGTGAGAGAGGAAACGAGGCGGCGGGAGATACTGTTTACGCCCATGATGATAAGATTCCGACTGTTCAATCGTTGGTTGACCTCATTAGCTGAAACGCCAAAATGCCAATAAAAAATATCTAAGGGGCTTTCGGGAATTTTCAGGCCCGGTTCAGTTAGCTCGCTAGGCACCAATAGGCGCCTAGCGAGTAAGTCTTCAATGAGGTCTTCAGCAGCATCACGCTCGTTAGAGTTGAACCGTTTGAAGATCTCTTCGCGAGTGATGCCATCTTTGAAAGCAAGGATCAAGATACGGCCCACCATCTCCTTGGCGCCATCTCCCGACACTTTGAGCTCAGTGCAACCTCGCTTAAGGAGGATGCCATCCTTAAGGCCAATGATTTGGACTGGTAATGCCTTCAGTTTCATTCTGATTACCAGCACGTGCAACAGGCATCGCAGGCATATTCTCCTTCATGTTCCGGGTGGTAATAGTTCATTCCTGATTTAAGCTCAAGCGCCTTGATGATATTACCCATTTCCTGTTGGGTTAGTTTCATTGCTCGATCGCTTAAAGGCCCACTTCTTTCGTGAAACCCGGATAACCTCATTAAGTCCCCTACGGTATAATCTTTATAGGTGAGGGATCCCCAAGCCGCATCGTCGTGCAAGCCCGCCTCAATACAGTAGCTCTTTTCAACCAGGCCATCAGAATTCTCAGTGCCTGGACCCTGAAAGGCTTTTTTCTGTCTTGCAACTTTTCTTGGATCTTCTGCCATAATGCACCTCCTTTAGTGATTGAATTTGACCTTCTTTAGGCCCCCTGACAGTGATTAATTAGTAACCAAATTTTTCTGAAACTTGTGTGTAACCAAATGCTGGGTTGGGGATTCCACCTTACCGAACATTCTTCAAAATTTATGGTAGGTGTTTGCAAACCTCAATTTTTTACACTTAGGGCAACCTAATGGTCAGCCAGCCTAATACCCGACTTTTGATGGTTTCACCGAGTGGATGCTCCATATGTTTGTCGTTGAGGGCATTGAACACCGAGACCGCTAATTCAGCCTTATCGTTCCAAAACCGATAGCCACCGCGAAGGTTGAGTAAGGTGTAGCTGCCGACCCTCTCGTTCGGCGGAGGAAAACCGCCGGGAAGAGTCGAAAACGCGGTGAAGCTTGGGCCGATAGGATAATCCGCTGACCCGACAAAATGAACGACGGCTTCTCCGTTGAGGCCATTGTCAAAGTCTGCCCTGAGGCCTCCATTGACTTTCCATTGTGGGCCGCCGCGTCTCACAAGGCCTGTCAGACTCTGGCTGATATCCTGGTAGGAGAAATTTGTAAAGCCAGTCAGCCAGGGCATCACCAGATATTCGGCTCCCGCCTCGACACCTTGAATGGTGGCTTCACCGGAGGCGTTGCCGAAAGTGAGCCCACCCACCGTTGGTTCTTGGCCAATCAGATCTTTGAGATTGTTGAGAAAGAGGGACGCTCGGGTCCTGAGCCGGTGTTTGAAATACCATCCCTGATAGGAAAGCTCATATGACGTGATTTTCTCCGGTTTAAGATTCTCCTGACCGGTTAAGGAATTTACCGTGGTGGATGGGGGAACAAATGGGGGGAATCCTGGAAAGAAGAAGGCCCCTCGTGAGTCCGTATGCGTTTCAAAAATCGTGGGAGAGCGATAGGCTATCGCAGCGGTCAGTCGAAAGGAATGGTTTTCAGATGGTTTGAAAATCAGAGAGCCCCGCGGGCTATAGGTCGGATTGATATAGGTGTCCATATCAAAACGAAGCCCCGCCACCGCGGTAAGCATGGAAATGGGTTTCCATTCCTCTTGCACGTACAGCCCCAACCGGTTTTCATGGCTGGAGCCGGAGAGAAAGTTGCTGGCGGTGGTGTTGTATCGATAGTTGAGGCCGTAGGTCAGCTCGTTGGTTGCTCCTATTTTCAGCCGGTGCTGACCCTCAACGTTATAGCTATTCCAATTCAAGCTTTGCTCTGAGCTACCGTTTTCGGGACTGAAGAAATTTATGAACGTGGAAATGTTTGGCGAAAAGGCGTTTACGTCGCTTGGCTGATGGAGGTTGGTCCAGTATCCCCTGAGAAAAAAGTTGGCTCCCTCGTAGGCCGTATTAATATACCCTTGCTCAGGTTTCTGAGAGATCACGACCGTGTCAACGATTGGGCCCTCATACTGACTCGAAGTCAAAAACCCCCCGGATAGTTTTGCCGCTGTTTCCCCTGGGAGCGCATAGGTCGTGGCTATGTTGAATTTGTTTGACCCGAAAGCTTTCTTGTCGCGGTCATCCCATTCATTGGTCTGGTCATAGCCATAGGAGATACGATAGGAGAGGTCTTCAAACCTCCCACCATAGATGGCTGAAAGCATGACGGTGGAAAATTCTCCCCCACCAGCTTGAACCGTGAGCCCTTTCATTTCCTCCGCGCTCTTCGTAATGATATTGATGACGCCATCATACGCATTGAATCCATAGATCGCCGAAGCGGGGCCTTTGAGTACCTCGATTTGCTTGATTTCCGGCAAGGTTATTGGAATCGCTTTCCACAGCATTTCCCCCTGGCTATCCAGGTAGATAGATCGCCCATCCACCAACACCAACAGTTTGTTGGCTCTGGATTGATTGTCCCCACGCATGCTGACGTTGAAATCAGCACCGGTCATTTGGATGACCTCCAGACCGGGTATACGCCTGAGGACGGTGGGCAGATCCGTTGCTCCGGATTGGCGGATGTCTGCATCGGTAATGACATAGACATTGGAAGGAGCCTCTGAAATGGGCTGTTCATGGGCTATGGCGATACTCACGGTTTCTTCTTGAAGAAATTGCAGGTCTTCTTTCACCATCTCCAGATCCGTTTGTATAATTTCAGAGAGATCGGGAGGAGCTGAGGTGGTTTCTGCCCACGCCCATTCAGAGGTGATGGTGTCCGTTGCGGCGATCATGAAGAACACCGCCCCTCCACACAGCCATAAGGAAGATCTAAGCAGGCGGGACAATTTTTGGGGGCCTTCAATAAAAAACTCCGACTGAGGGTTTAGGAATTGATCATCATGAGCTTCGCACCAACGAGTCTTACTTGCTTTTCGAGTAGCTGCAAGAGTAGGTCCTAGCCTCGTTCTCATATTGCCTCAATCTCCTCAGCCCTCATGCTGAGGGCAAAAACATTGAAGAACCTACCCACCGTTATAATCTTGTTCATTCATTCCGAGAGTCCGGCCTTTTTTTAAAGATGTTGATGCGTATCCAATTGGATAACTTGTGTATCTTTTTCGATACCATACGTTGAGAGAATTGTTGTGTGGGAGGCTCAAGCCCGGACAAATAGGAGTGCGCCGTATGGCGCGCGGCGGAGATGGTTCCTGAACCCTAACGGCGAAATGGAAGAAAGAACGTCAATGGAAAAAGACAGCTACCACGAAGGAGTGATTCGGAAGTGAGCGGAGGAATGTCACTTGCTGGGGCGAGGTTGAAAAAATTATCCCAATCAGAAATAAAAACAGCGACAACAGCCCTGTGAATGGATTAATGCCTGCATCATGTTAAAAAAATGTGCTGTCTGCCCTGTCCCCATCAACCTGCCCTGTCAGACTACTCATCCCGTTGTTCCGAACCGGGTTGGGGAAACCCTTTGGCGAGTTCTTTTTCGCCAAACTCTTTGTCACGCTCTCCGCTGCACCATTTCCCCGCACCGCCTCTGTTGTACCGGTTGAGAAGCTCCTCTTGTGTTGCCCCCTTTACTGTAGGATGTTCCTACTGTTCGTGTAAGGCCTCCGGAGTGTATCCCGACTGTGTGTGATGATTGACGTGGGCAAACAACTGTCATCGCTCGGTCCCTCCGTTTGGAAATGATGAGGGGGGATGGAACGCCCCCATTCTATGCCTGAGTTCTCAATTTTTCAAGAGGACCGGTTTGGTTGGGGAATACGGATGGATTCTTGATGGCTCTTGGCGGGTTCGGAAAGTGCAACGGGGATTTCGAACATTTACGCATGGGTGAGATAAATATCAAAACGGTGTTTTTTGGTTTTGATCGAGGCCTGGGGTTTGATCCCGGCGAGAAAATCCGCATAGGCGGGGCGCTTCACGACCACACGCTTGGTGGCAATCGTGAGCGCGAGGCTTAGTAACTCATCGGCATCCGCATCCGGCCCCACGACATGTTGTAGCATTCTCATTTCTTTTTTCACGAGCGCCGATTTTTCTTTATGGGGAAACATGGGGTCTAGATAAATCACCTCGGGTTCAAACGGGACTTGTGACAGCTCTTTGCGACTATCCCCACACGTGAGTGACAGTTTGTCTTTCATCAGCAGGCCAATTTTCTCATCCTGTTCGGCACGACGTACGCCATCCTTCAGGAGTGTGGCAATGATCTCGGATCGTTCGATCATATGCACGCGACATCCCATGGTCGCCAGCACAAATGCGTCGCGCCCCCATCCGGCGGTGGCATCCACAATATTGGGTCGATGGCCTTTTTTGATCCCCACCGCCTTACTAATGGCCTCGCCACCCGCATGACCATATTTTCTCCGATACGCCGTTTTGCCGGACACAAAATCAATGACCACTGGTGTCATGTCCGGCTCATCTTGATCAAGCAGGTGCCATTGCTGATCTTTCATTTGAAGGCAATACTTCATGACGCTGTGTTTTCGTGTGAGGCAAATTGAGAAGTGCGGTATTTCAATATGGCTAGGGCTGGCACCATGCTACCCAACCCTTCAAATAAAGTACAGAATGATTGTTTATGCCATTTTGTCGGAGGGAGTGTGTTCTGGAATGTTGGTGGGGGGATGAAGAGGGAGAGAGATTCCTGCGAAGAACTGCAGGAATGACGGAATACGAAAAGATGGATTCCCGATTAACCATGTCGGGAATGACGGAGCCGGGAAGGATTGCTGATAACGAATGGCGGGAAGGACGAGAGCGGATGGATGTCCGATAACGAACGTCGTGCATGACGGATGGGGCGAAGGATCTGTGTCCAGGTTGAAGGTGCCACGACTTGGCGAGATCCTTCGTTGGCCCCTGTCCTGAGCGAAGTCGAATGGATCAGGATGACAAAATTTTGCATGACTTGTTCTGTTCGTTATACGCACAGCTTTCATGAGGCATGGTCTGAACAATGCAATCCTAAGGAGTGACAAATTATGCATGCGGACGGGTGGAGGAAAAGATGGATGTCCGATAACGAATGTCGGGCATGACGAGGTGGGGATGGATTCCCGATCACTTATGGTGTCATCCTGAGCCGGCGGCGAAGGATCTGTGCCCAGGTGGACCAGGCTACGGCTAGGCCAGATCCTTCGGTACCCTCAGGATGACAAATTCTTTCAGGACGCGTTCCTGCTCATCTGTTAAAAGGGGCATTTAACTGTGAGGATGAGGAGTGTGAGTGGTGGGGTGAATGGTGACGACGACGGATTTGGAGGTGGGCGTGTTGCTCTTATCTGCCACGCTGTCGATGGGGATGAGCACGTTGGCTTCGGGAAAGTACGTCGCGACGCAAGTGCGGGGAATGGGGTAGGGGACGACGACAAATTGTAACGCTGTTCGCGTCTGGCCCTTGTGGTGGCTGACGATGTCCACCAGGTCTCCTTTAGCTAGGTCCCGCTCCTCCATATCACGATCATTCATGAACACCACCCGTCGTCCGGCTTTGATGCCACGGTACCGGTCATCCAGTCCATAGATGGTGGTGTTGTATTGATCGTGACTGCGAATGGTCATCATGAGCAATTGATCCGGTGCCAGGTGAATGTCCGGCATCGAGTGGACGGTGAACCGGGCTTTCCCCGACGGAGTGGGGAATTGCCGGGCATCGCGGATCGGGTTGGCTAGATAGAATCCGCCCGGTTTGTTGACGCGCTCTGTGTAGTTCTCATGCCCAGGGACGACCTGGCTGATGAGATGACGAATCTCATCGTAATCGTGAATAAGTTCGTCCCAGTTGATGTGGTTCCATGGCCCTTCCTTGTTGTTGAAGGTGGCCTTCGCGAGGTTGGCGACAATATCGACTTCACTTTTGAGAAACTCGGACACCGGCTCGAGTCGGCCCTGCGAGGTCTGGACGACACCCATGGTGTTTTCCGTGGTGACATATTGCGGGATGTCATCTTGAAGATCTTTGTCGGTTCGTCCCAGGGCCGGCAGGATAAGGGCTTCGGTTCCGGTGACGAGATGGGCACGGTTGAGTTTGGTGGAGATGTGGACGGTGAGCCGGCACCGGGAGAGCGCCTGCGCGGTATACGCCGTATCCGGCGTGGCCGAGAGAAAGTTGCCGCCGAGGGCGATGAAGACCTTGGCGTGCCCCGCATGCATGGCCTTGATGCCTCGCACTGCGTCATGGCCTCGCTTGGTGGGAGGCTGAAAATGACAGATCTTCCTGAGGCGATCCAGAAATTCGGGAGTGGGGTTTTCGGTGATGCCCATGGTGCGATCGCCCTGCACATTGCTATGGCCACGGACCGGGCAGGGGCCTGCGCCTGGTCTCCCGATATTGCCGCGCAGCAGGAGGAAGTTGATGATTTCCTGCATGTTGGCCACGGCGTTTTTATGTTGGGTCATGCCCATGGCCCAGGTGCAGATGATGCTCTTGGCCTGTTCAGCAATATCGGCGGCCTTTTGGATGTCTTCTCGCGCAATGCCGCTGCCTTCCTCAATTTTCTCCCAAGACATGTTTCGTGTGGCGGTGGCGAAGTGGTCGAAGCCTTCGGTGTACTGTTGGATGAACGGCAGATCGAGGATGGTGCCCGGATTCTTTTCTTCCCGCATGAGCAGTTCCTTCATGATGCCTTTGAGTAAGGGCACGTCGCCGTTGATTTTGACGGGGAGATACAGCGTGGCGATCGGAGTCCCCTGGCCCAGCCAGTGGGTGACTTCCTGGGGATGAATGAACCGGGTGGTGCCGGCTTCGGGAAGCGGATTGATGCTGACAATCTGACAGCCCCGCCGGGCGGCCTGCTGGAGCGTGGCAAGCATACGGGGGTGGTTGGTGCCGGGATTTTGTCCCAGGATGAAGATGGCGTCGGTCAGTTGAAAATCGTCGAGCGTGACCGTGGCTTTGCCGATGCCGATGACTTCTTTTAACGCCACGCTGCTGGACTCGTGACACATGTTGGAGGAATCGGGCAGATTGTTGGTGCCATAGAGCCGAGCGAAGAGTTGATAGAGGAAAGCGGCTTCGTTGCTGGTGCGGCCGGACGTATAGAAGATGGCTTCGTTGGGATCGTCGAGTGCATTGAGTTGCCCGGCGATGGTGTCAAACGCCTTGGCCCAGGAGATGGGATGATAATGCGTATCCTCGCTCCGCTTGATCATCGGACGGATGAGGCGTCCTTGCTGCCCTAGCCAGTAATCTGATTGCTGGCCCAGTTGCTCAAGGGAATATCGTTGGAAAAATTCTTTGGTGATGACCTTGGTTGTGGCTTCATGGGCGACGGCTTTGACGCCGTTTTCACAAAACTCAGTGAGGGCCCGGTCGCCGTCCGGATCGGGCCAGCCACAACCGGGGCAATCAAACCCTTGCTTTTGATTGACCTTGAGGAGTGCCTGGCCACCTCGCCTCACGCCCATTTCGTGGGTGGTGTGTTTGAGGGAGGTGAGAATAGCGGGGATGCCCCCGGCCCACGTGGAGGGCGCGTCAAGTTTCAGGTCGTGGGAATCTTCGAGGGGGATTTCCCACGGCGGTGTTGACGGGGCTTCCGGTGTTTCGGGTTGTTTGTCCAAGTTTTTCCTTTAATTGTGCAGCCTGGTGGTCTTGGATCCGTCCGGGGTCGTGATAGATCGTCATGCGTTGATGGTGCAAAAAGCCCACCAGGGTCATGTTGAATTCTTGTGCTACCTGCACCGCGAGTGTGGAGGGTGCTCCCATGGCGGCGAGAAACGGGATGCCGCCCATGGAGGATTTCTGCATGAGTTCGAAACTGGCCCGTCCGCTCACCAGCACCACATGGTGAGAGAGGGGCAGATGGTTGTTCATCAATGCCCACCCTAAGACTTTATCCAGGGCATTGTGCCGTCCGACGTCTTCCCGCAGACAGAGCAGAGTGCCCTGTTCATCAAACAGGGCTGAGGCATGACAGCCCCCGGTTTGCTGGAAGAGCTGTTGCTGCGCCGTCATGCGTTCCGGCAGGCAGAATAACATGTTTTGTGTGACGGAAGGGGAGGTCAGATGTTTAATGTTTTTGCCAAAGTGGTTATGAATTTTGAGGGCCTCGATGGAAGTTTTGCCACAGATCCCGCAACTGGAGGTGGTATAAAAATTCCGGTCCATCGTCGCGGTTTTCACCGACACGGTGGGATGGACTTCTACCCGAACGATATTCTGAAAGTTCTGCCCCTTGACGACCGGCCCGCATGGGCGGATGTGTTTGATGTCGTCCCATCCGGCAATGATGCCTTCGGTAAATAGGAATCCTGCGGCCAGTTCCAAATCATGTCCAGGGGTCCGCATGGTAATCGAGACACTTTTCCGCTGGGGTCTGCCGTTGGCCCAATACTCCAGACGGATTTCAAGCGGTTCTTCAATGGCCAACTGGTCGGTCCATATGTGTGGGACTGGGCGAGCGGCGTATCCATCCATAGAGGGGCCCACGGGGCAGACAGAATCGGCGGAAATGGTTGTGGGCTGTGTAGAGTAGAGTTTGGTGGCCATGCTCCCAACCTCTTTTCATTTCAACTGATGGATGGCCAGGCGACCATTCGTTTTTATGGGTGGACCTTTTCATTATCCCCCG
>JAOTTP010000166.1 GCA_029864405.1 Nitrospirota bacterium | reverse complement strand
GACCACCGCCTTGAAGTTGTGTCAGGAGGTCGCCGCCGCCCAGGTGCTTACCGCAATCAACGACACCACCATCGACGACAAGTCCGTAGCCGGGTTTGCCTTGTGCTATGAAACTTGCGATACGCATCAGCGGATTAGGCTCGGTTCTCGGCCGCGAGTTGCTGGATCGCTTCGGCTAGCGGCACGACCGTTTGTCCCTGACTGCCCAGGCGCCGAATGGAAACGGTTTCGTCGGCCATTTCGCGCTTGCCCAGTGCCATGATTACGGGGATCTTCGCCAGGCTGTGCTCGCGTACTTTGTAGTTGATTTTCTCGTTGCGCAGATCGGATTGCGCGCGAATGCCGGCCCGATTTAGTTCTTCGGTCACCCGGATTGCGTAGTCATCGATATCCGAGGTAATCGTCGCGACGCTGACCTGTTCCGGTGCGAGCCAGAATGGCAATGCGCCGGCAAAGTGTTCGAGCAGAATGCCGATGAAACGCTCCAGTGAGCCGAAAATCGCGCGGTGCAGCAGCACCGGTACGTGCTTTTGTCCGTCTTCGCCGATGTAACTCGCGCCAAGCCTGTTCGGCAGATTGAAGTCGACCTGCAAGGTGCCGCACTGCCAGTCGCGGCCAATCGCGTCGCGCAGCACGAACTCGATTTTTGGGCCGTAAAAGGCGCCCTCGCCTTTATTCAGTGTGTATTCGAGGCCAAGACTTTGCATCGCAGATTGCAGGGCGGCCTCGGCGCGGTCCCAGACCGCATCGTCACCGACCCGCCGCTCCGGCCGGTCAGCGAATTTGATGCCGATGTCATCGAAGCCGAAGTCGCGATAGATACTAAGCAGGAGATTGCAGACTTTGCCGGTCTCAGCAGTGATCTGATCTTCGGTACAAAAAATGTGCGCATCGTCCTGGGTAAAGGCGCGAACCCGCATCAGGCCATGTAGTGCGCCGGACGGTTCATAACGATGGACCTTGCCAAATTCTGCCAGCCGATAGGGCAGGTCACGGTAGCTGCGCAGGTCATTGCGAAAGATTTGCACATGACCGGGACAATTCATCGGCTTAACGGCGAGTACGCGTTCATCCTGGGTTTCGCTGGTAAACATATGTTCACCGAAAGTGTCCCAGTGTCCTGAGGCTTCCCACAGCGAGCGATCCATCAGTTCCGGGGTATTGACCTCGCGGTAGCCGGCTGCCCGCTGCTTCTTGCGCAGGTGCTCGACAAGTAGCTGAAACAGGGTCCAGCCTTTGGCATGCCAG
>JAOTTP010000046.1 GCA_029864405.1 Nitrospirota bacterium | reverse complement strand
GGAGTCGACGAGTTCAGGATTTCCTTGATGATATGTTTGAGACGATGGTTCATTATGAGGGAATCGGATTGGCGGCCCCGCAGGTCGCACAGTCGGAACAGATTGTCGTGATGGAATGTGAGGGGAAGGAGGGCATTCCGAAGACTGTCCTCATTAATCCCAAAATTGTGTTTTATAGCCCGGCGCAAAGTGAAATGTGGGAAGGGTGTCTCAGTATTGATAATATGCGTGGGAAGGTGGTCCGGCCGTCGATGATCCGGGTACAGGCCTATGATCGACAAGGTGTGCTCCAGGACTTCGAAGCGAACGGGCTCTATGCGGTGTGCATCCAACATGAAATAGACCACCTCATCGGGAAATTGTTCATTGACCGGATGACCGACATGTCGACCCTGACCCAATTGGAAGAGTTTGATGCCTATTGGCGGGAAGAATCCGCCGCGGTGATTTAATCCCTGCTTGGAAGAGCTGACCGCCGATCGTTTTCTGCTCATCAATTCCACGAATGCGTTTCCGTGATTTTCCTCAGGATCACGCCATCTGTTGACGAAAAAGGGTTCTGAACTCTCTGTGAAATCGTTGCTCCGAGTCCTGTCGTACCTGGCCCCGTATCGTGGGCTCGTGTGCCTCACCTTCTTCTTTGCCGGTGTGACGACGGCGCTGGAACTGCTCCCCCCCTGGCTCATCAAGGTCGTGATCGATGACGTCATCCCGGCCAAAAATATGGATACGCTGACCTGGGTGCTTGTCGGATTATTCCTGGCCTATGGACTGAAGAACCTGTGTAATTCTCTCCGGATCCGTTTCAATAACATGCTCGAGCAACGGGTGGTGCATCGTCTCCGACAACAAGTGTTTGCGGCTCTGCAACGGTTGTCGTTGACGTATTATGAAAATCGATCGACGGGAGAAATCATGTCGCGTGTCGTGAACGATACGGAACATGTGCAACGAATTTTCATTGACGGGCTTGAAGGCATATTAACCGCCACTCTGACACTCGTCGGCATTACCACTATTTTATTTATGCTGAATTGGAAAATGACCATTCTCGTTCTGCTGCCGATCCCGATATTAATCATTGGAGGCGTGGAATTTACCCGCCGGGTCCATCGGTATTATCACGATATCCGTCAGCAGGCGGCTGAGCTCAATGGCTATCTGCAAGATTCCTTGTCAGGGATTCGGGAAACCATGGGATTCAATCGACAACCCTATGAGCAGACTCGTTTTCAGGACATGAGCCACCGCTACAGCCAAGCGAACCTGAAAGCGATGTATTTATGGTCGATCTATTCTCCGGGCATGATTTTCATCGGAAGCCTGGGAACCGTCTTGATTGTGTGGTATGGCGCGGGCGAAGTGGTTGCCGGTCGCCTCTCCACCGGTGAATTGGTCATGTTTTTATCCTACCTCGTGTTGTTTTATACCCCAGTCAATCAAATTCATTCCGTGAATCATTTGTTGCAGCATGCCCTGGCAGCCAGTGAACGGGTTTTCGACGTCTTAGATGCGGAGCCCGCCGTGCCCGACCAGGGGCGCCTTCGTTTGGCTCAACCCAGGTTGTCGGGAAAAGTCGAATGGAAGGATATGGCATTTGCCTATCGGCCTGAGATGCCGGTCTATCAACATCTTTCACTGGTAGTCGAGCCGGGAGAGCATGTGGCGTTGGTCGGGCCGAGCGGTGTAGGAAAAAGTACGCTCATGAAACTCCTCTTCCGGTATTACGATGTGGGGGAGGGAGCGATTGAGCTGGATGGATACGATATTCGTCATCTCCCATTATTCTATCTTCGTGAGCAAATCGGCTTTGTGCAGCAAGAACCCTTTTTGTTTAATGGCACCGTGCGGGCCAATCTCGCCTATGGAGACTTGTCGGCGCCACACGATCGAATAGAAGCCGTGGCCCGGGCTGCCCAAGCGCATGAATTTATCCAAGCGCTTCCTGACGGCTATGACACCTGGATCGGGGAACGCGGGGTGAAATTGTCCGTTGGACAAAAACAGCGTGTCGCCATTGCCAGGGTGTTGCTCAAAGATCCACCCATTGTGGTCATGGATGAAGCCACGTCGAATATCGACACGGAAACCGAAGTCGACATTCGAATCGCCATGGATGAGCTGATGCGCGGGCGGACAACGTTTATCGTGGCCCATCGGCTGTCGACCCTCCAAACCGTGGATCGGATTGTCGTTTTGGAGCATGGACAGATTGTTGAGGAAGGCGATCATACAACCCTACTGGCGAAAGGGGGCTTGTATGCCGGTTTGTATGAAGCCCAATTTCATGTCTAACCGGGCGCCCACACATCAGCCTTGCATATGCTAGGGGTTCGTCGGTGTGTGAGTGTGGGCGTGAGCTAGGGAGCCGGGTGTGTCGGGGGAGGACGAAATGACCGCGAAATGCCCGATGTGTGGCAACGTGGAAGAATGGGAAGATAATGCCTTTCGGCCCTTTTGTTCCAAACGATGCCAATTGCTGGATTTGGAAGGCTGGTTGAGTGAGCGTTATCGCATTCCCGATGCGGAAGAAGATGGGTTGGATGAGACCGTTCCCGACGCAAGCCCACCATCTTCTGACTAGACATCATATGGAGACGAACGTATGCCCAAAATGATCACGGCCAAACGTCATGAGGACGATACGGATAAAGCCCAGGAGTTTGTCCGGACCAATATCCTGTTTCCCGCCAGTTTGTTGGGGTTACTTTCAATCGTCGTCGGGGTGATCGCGTTAGGCTTTCAACTTTGGAAAGGGACGTATGGATGGGAAACCTTTACCTACAGTTCCGCACTCATCGTCGCCGGAGTTCTTGTGGGAATCGTTCAAACGAAATACCAACAGTACCTGTTGCGGGAGTTTCCCGGACATTTTGCCAACAGAATGAAAGCCTATGCTCAACGGTCGGTTCGTAAGGCCAAGAAGGCCATCTCGAATAGTGATATTGAGCATCGAGGTCGTGGATTCGTGCCGCTCTGGTACCTTCTGGGCATCGTGTTGTTTTTTACACTTTCTGGATTGACGGTCGCCACGGGTTTTCTGGAGCCGGTCGCCGCGTTTGCCTTGCCCTGGGCAGGCTATTTCTGGGCAAAGTTGTTTTTTTGGAAAGGATTAGTGCTGCCGTCAGGTCACAAAGGGAAGTGAGGCTCTCACGGCTGTGGCGTCCTGGATCAGCTATGCCGGATTACGGCTTGGAGGGTGAATGACTCTTGGCCCTGCGTGGCTTGGATGCAGGTTGGGCAGGGAGGAGCGATTCAAGATGTTGGACCTGCTTCTGAAGAGCCCGCAGTTCCTTGCGTAATTCGGGGAGTTGGTATTGAATGACCTGCGACCGTCGCCAGATCCCATGTTCGACCGCTGGCCGTCCCCCCACAACCTGACCGGATTTCACATCATTGGTCACCCCTGACCCGGCCGCGATTTTCACTTGATCGCCGATGGTGACATGATCCACCAGGCCGGCCTGGCCACCCACCATGACGTGGTGGCCTAATACGGTACTCCCCGCAATCCCCACTTGTGCGACGAGAATACAGTCTTCCCCGATCACGACGTTGTGGGCGATCTGGACCTGATTGTCGATCTTGGTGCCGCGCTTAATCACGGTGCTGCCAAATGTGGCCCGATCCACGGTCACATTGGCCCCGAGTTCGACGTCATCTTCAATGATCACATGGCCCAATTGCGGAATTTTGTGGTGGCGACCTTCATGTTGCACATAGCCGAATCCATCGCTCCCGATGACGGTGCCGCTGTGCACAATGACTCGATTGCCGATCACACACTCGGCTAGCAACGAGACATGGGGATAGAGGAGGCACTCGTCTCCAATGATGGCATCATTGCCAATATGAACCCCGGCATGGATGGTGACACCGGAGCCAATCTGCACGCGGTCGCCAATGGTGACGAGAGCGCCAATTGATACTTCCGGACCAATGCGCACATCGAGTCCCGTCACAGCCGTGGGGTGAATGCCACGTGGTGGAAGAGGGGGAAGAAAAAAATTCTGTGCCAGAGTGGTCACGGCGACCAAGGGATTGGGGACAATCAATTGCGGTCGAGGATCGTCAGGAATAGGCTGTGTCACAATCAAGGCTGCAGCCTGTGACTGACGTGCAGCTTTCTGAAACGAAGGCTTGAGGACAAACGAGACATCTCCGCAGGAGGCCCCCTCGAGATGGGAAAGGCCTGAAATCAGGATATCGGAGGGCCCGTGAATCGTGGCGTGAATGGCTTGGGCTAATTCCTTGAGAGGAATATTCACGGTCCGTGAAGAAGACGATAACGTCATGTGCGCGATTTTTTTGAAGGGGTGCGGCTTTTGGTTTTCTTGGCAAGAGGAGTTGGGCGCGTGGCCGTTGCCAAGGGTGTGGCTTGAGGGCCGGAGAGGGATGTGCCTTCAGGCCGGGTGCGTTCATCCAGGTAGAGGATGACCGCGCCAATGGTCGTGAGCCGTCCAAAATCCTCATCAGGTATTTGTAGATCAAAAGCCGATTCGACTTCATAGACCAATTCAATGGTTTGCAGCGAGTCCAACCCTAAGTCATCCCGGAGGGAATCTTCCGGATTCAGAGCGTTCGGATCGAGGCGCAAGTACTTTCCGAGGGTGTGGTACACCAGCTGACGGATTTCAGGCGATTTTTTTAAGGAGGATTTCATGAAAACTTCTTTAACACCAGCACCGCATTGTTACTACCGAATCCGAAGGCATTGACCAGACCCACCCGAACGGATTTTTTTTGTACCTTAGTAGAAAGTCCTGGCAAGGCACAATGGGGATCCGGATCATCATAGTTCACAGTGGGGTGTATTATACCAGTTTGAATGGATAAGGCCGAGACAATTGTGCCGATCGCCCCGGCCGCTCCCAGTGTGTGGCCAATGAGCGATTTGGTGGCATTCACCATGATGGTATTCAGGCGTTTTCCGAAAACCGCCCGTAACCCCCTGACCTCCACATCGTCCCCGACCACGGTGGATGTGGCATGGGCATTGACATAGTCAACCTGCGAGGGAGAAACCCCCGCATCTTTCAGAGCCAGGTTGACGGTTCGCGCAATATCGGAGCCGTCCTCTCTGGGAATCACCATATGGTACGCCTCGCTGGTGGCGGCATACCCGACCAGCTCCGCATATATTCTCGCTTTCCGACGAGTCGCATGGCCAAGCGATTCCAGGATCAGGGTACCGGCCCCTTCCCCCATCACAAATCCGTCCCGCCCTCGATCGAATGGCCTGGAAGCCTGGTCGGGGTGATCATTATATTTGGTGGACAAGGCGCGTAAAGAGCAAAAGCCGGCAAATACCAACGGGGTGATACTGGCGTCCGCTCCTGAGGCAATGACGACATCGGCCTGGTTCAGGCGAATGGCCTGCATGGCTTGTCCGATAGAATGAATGCTGGAAGAGCAGGCGGTTGAAATCGTCAGATTAGGTCCCTTCGCGCCAAACGCTAAGGCCAGAATGCCTGAAGCGGAGTTCAGCGTAATGGTCGGAATGAAATTGGGGTGAACGCGATGAGGCTTGTGAGATTGATAGAGGGTGGTGAGTTCTCGTTCCCCCATCATCATGCCGCCCATGCCCACCCCGGCCATCACCCCGATCCGTTCGGCCCGTTCCTGCTCAAGGTCCAGCCCACTGTCCTGGATGGCTTCACGTGTGGCTGCCAGGGCAAATTGCGCATAGCGGTCCACGCGAGAGGAGAATTTGTCTTCTGAGGGATCCGGAAGGCGAAAGGCAGAAACCTGCCCTGCCACACGGGAGCGATACGACTCCATGGGGAAATCCCCAAAAGAGGAAATGGCTGTGATACCCGTTTGACCTTTGAGGGCCGCCTTCCAAAAAGACGGAATATCTGTGCCAATTGGAGACACGATCCCAAGCCCGGTAATGACCACGCGCGCTGCCATAGACTTCTCCGAAAATGAAGATCCTAACCTACCAGAACATTAGGTCAAATAGGGAGGGGTAACTGTATGAGAAATTTCGTTATCCACAGGTTTCTTGTCTCAGAATTTCGAAGTGGAGGAACGAGTCTATAGATATGATGAATAGAAAAAGGGTTCTTTGAACTGGCCTATTCATAAATTGCTTAAGAAATGAGCAGTACGTCGTGTGGGATCGGCAAAAGTTCATGGGAAGGCAACTTTGAGCGGAAGTGGGGCACCCCGGGGGAGATAAGTTCAAAAATGCCTTCCTCAATCCTGCCGGCGAGAGCATCTTGGCCCATCCTGTCCCTTCCTGCTGCCTTTTAGAAGAAATTCAGCGTGGCAGAGTGTGTCGTCCCTGCGGTTGGTGGCAGGTATCGATCTACTTTCCGGTATTCCGCAGGTCGTTAAGCCTGCTCCTGTTGGTAGCTTGTAGGGACGTCAACACTGAATTGACATGGCCCTTCTCACCGCTTAGCGTATTTCTTCTGATTGGCGTTTCACATTCTTTGACGGAGGCTAGTCTCCCATCAACGAAGGACTCGTCGACTGAGAAAATATTGAGGAGCGCTCATCAAGGAGGGGGAAGCCCTGATGAAAAAAAACAAATGGTTGCCCGGCTGCTTGCGGCAAAAAAGGCCTCAAGAAAACCCTACGATCAGCTGGCCAAGGCCCTTAGGTTGTGCCATGCCCCAGTCGCGCAGGTGTTTCGCTTGCAAGTTCGACTCAAGCCAAAAATGGAGGCGAAGCTGGTCACCCTTTAGGAGTATGGGATGATCAGACACGCTGAATTGCCGGCAGAACAGGCCTCAATTTTTCCACAGTCGCTGGACGGGGTGTTATTTGACATGGATGGCGTCATCACCGATACCGCGAAGGCGCACGCGGCTGTGTGGAAGCAAGTGTTCGACGAGTATCTGAAGGAGCGTGCCGATCGCGAGGGTGAGGAGTTTCAGCCTTTTGACTCGAGGCGGGAGTACCGTCAGTACGTGGATGGAAAGCCGCGCTATGACGGCGTGAAGAGTTTTCTCGAGTCGAGGGGGATCGAGCTGCCGCACGGGAATGAAGGCGATGGGCCTGGTAGGGAGACTGTGTGCGGGCTTGGCAATCGGAAGAACCAATATTTTCAGGGATGGCTAACTCAGAACCGTGTCCGGACTTACCCCGGAACGCTCGCGCTCATCAGAGCGCTTCGTCAGGCCTCCATCAAGATCGCGGCGTTCTCTGCCAGCCGCAACGCCGACACCGTCTTGCGTCAGGCAGGCGTGCTTGAGCTGTTTGATGTGGTGTTTGACGGAAGAAATCTGGCGGAATTCGGCCTTCCCGGGAAACCCGACCCGGCGATGTTGCTCAAGACCGCTTTGCGATTGGGTGTGCCGCCTGGGCGTGCCGCTGTGCTGGAAGATGCGATCGCAGGGGTTGAGGCCGGGGTTGCCGGCGGATTCGGCCTCGTCATTGGTATAGCTCGCGGTGACGGCCACGATGATCTAAAAAAGGCTGGTGCGCATCTCGTCGTGCATGACGCCAGTGAGCTCATGCTTAGCGGAGGCAAGCAATTGACCGTGAAGACGCTCGTAGATTTGCCATCCGTATGGGATTGCGAAGAGCACATACGGCGCCGGGTATCGGGAAAAGCCCTGGCCGTGTTCCTTGATTACGACGGGACTCTCACACCCATCGTGGAGGATCATACCCGGGCATGGCTCTCCGGGGACATGCGCGCGGCGGTGGCGGAACTCGGCAAGTGTTGTACGGTGGTCATTGTGAGCGGCCGTGATCTGACCATGCTGCGGGGTCTGGTCGAACTGGATTCCGTGGGCTACGCGGGGAGTCATGGGTTCGAAATCGTCAGTCCCGAAGGTTCCACCGTAAGCCTGGAACGGGGTCTCGAGTTTTTGCCCGAACTCGATCAGGTGGAGGAGGAGCTGCGAAAGCGGCTGGCGGGCATCAAAGGCCATGCGATCGAACGCAAAAGGTTTTCGATCGCGCTGCACTATCGGCAGGTTGCGGACAAAGACACCGGTCAGCTCAAGCCAATTCTTGATCGCGTGCTTGCCGACCATCCGCGCCTGTGCCGGGGATACGGCAAGAAGGTATTCGAGATCAAACCGGACATTGACTGGAACAAGGGCAACGCCGTGCTCTGGCTCCTGGAGCGGCTTGGGCTTGATGGCCAGGAAGTCCTGCCTCTCTATATCGGGGACGACATCACCGACGAAGATGCATTTCATGTGCTCGCCGGCCGTGGCCTGACCATTGTCGTCAGGGACCATGAGACACGGCAGACGGCGGCGGACTTTGCCGTAACGGATACGAAGGATGTTAAGCGGCTCCTCGAAATGCTGAGCTCGATGGTCAATGAGACAAAAGGAGGCTGACCGTGGGAGATCGTGATGCCGGAAGGGAAGAGGCTGGAATGAACAGTTGGCATGTGGTGTATGAAGGTTACATTCCGGCTCAGGAGGGGTTACGCGAAGCCCTCTGCACGTTGGGTAATGGCTATTTCGGGACCAGAGGTGCTGCCCCGGATTCATCGGCCGACGAGGTGCACTATCCGGGCACGTATCTGGCTGGCGGATATAACCGCCTCACAACGGAGATGGCGGGTCGTGCGATCGAGAACGAGGATCTCGTCAATCTGCCCAACTGGCTGCCGCTTACCTTTCGCATTGACGACGGCGAATGGTTCAGGCTGGACGACGTGGAGATTCTGTCGTTTCGCCAGGAACTCGACCTCAAGCGCGGGCTGCTCCGCCGTGACCTGCGGGTCCGGGATGCTCTTGGCCATACTACCCGTTGGAGTGAACGCCGTCTCGTCAGCATGGCCGACCCCCATCTTGCCGGACTCTGCGTCGAATTGACGCCAGAGGATTGGTCGGGTCAACTGACGGTCCGCTCCGCGCTGGACGGACAGGTGACCAACAACGGGGTGCGGCGTTATCGCGATCTGGCCAAGCAGCATCTGGAAGCGTTCGAACTGGATCAGATGGGAGAGGATGGGATATTTCTGGGCTGCCGCACAAATCAGTCCCTGATCGGCATGGCTCAGGCGGCGCACACCCGCCTATTTCGGGATGATCGTCAGGTGGAGGCCAAACGGCACACAAGAGTCCTGGAGAGGCAGGTCGTTCAGGAAATCATCTGCAGAGTAAGAGAAGGGGAGTCGATCGTCGCAGAGAAAATCGTCGCGCTGCATACCTCTCGCGATCCGGCAATATCCGAGCCGGGGCTCGAAGCCCGGAGGACGCTTGAACAGTCCGACCGGTTCAACGAGGTCCTTGTGGCACATGAGGTGGCCTGGAAGCACCTGTGGGAGACGTGCGATATCGACATCCGCAACAGCGAGGTGCCGGATATCCAGTTGAAGCTGCACGTCCACATTTTTCATCTGCTGCAGACCGCATCGGTCCATGCGATCGACCTCGATATCGGTGTGCCGGCACGAGGTTGGCACGGCGAGGCCTATCGCGGACACATCTTCTGGGACGAGCTGTTCATCTTTCCATTCTTGAGCCTCCGCATTCCGACGCTGACCCGGGCATTGCTGCGTTACCGGTACCGGCGGCTTCCCGAGGCACGGCGGGCGGCGCGAGAAGCCGGGTACGAAGGGGCCATGTTTCCATGGCAGAGCGGGAGCAACGGAAGGGAGGAAAGCCAGCTGGTGCATCTCAATCCGGAATCCGGCCGCTGGATTCCCGATAACACCTACCGGCAGCGTCACATCAATTCAGCAATTGCCTACAACATCTGGCAGTACTACCAGGTCTCAGACGACCACGAATTTCTCTATTTCTACGGGGCCGAAATGCTGTTCGAGATTGCCCGCTTCTGGGCCAGCATCGCCACCCATAACCCGACGCTCGACCGGTACGAGATCAAGGGGGTCATGGGGCCGGATGAGTATCACACCGCCTATCCTGGCGCCGATCCGGAGAAGGAAGGCGGGATCGACAATAACGCGTATACGAACGTCCTGGCGGCCTGGGTGTTGACCCGGGCCTGTGATGTCGTCGCCCTGCTCCCCAAAATCCACAGCAATCACTTGTGCGAACGCCTTGGTCTGAAACTCAGCGAAATTGATCGCTGGGACGACATCAGCCGCAAGCTACGGGTTCCATTTCACGACGACGGAATTATCAGCCAGTTCGACGGGTACGAAGATCTCGAGGAGTTCGATTGGGAAGGCTATCGAGAGAAATATGGCAATATCCACCGGCTTGATCGGCTGTTGGAGGCCGAGGGGGACATGCCCAACCGGTACAAGATATCCAAGCAGGCCGATGTGCTCATGCTGTTCTATCTATTTTCGGCAGACGAATTGGTGCTTCTTTTTGAGCAACTCGGCTACCCATTTGACTATGACACCATCCCGAAGAACATCGACTATTACCTCGCCCGCACCTCACATGGTTCAACGCTGAGCGAAGTGGCCCATTCCTGGGTGCTGGCACGGTCCAACCGTCCGCGCTCATGGCATCTCTTTCAAGGGGCCCTTGATAGCGATCTTGCCGACAGACAGGGCGGCACGACACCGGAGGGAATTCATGTCGGGGCGATGGCCGGCACCATCGATCTGATCCAACGGTGTTATCTCGGGATTGAAATGCGCGCCAGCATTCTACATTTCGACCCGGCCCTTCCCGACGACCTCCAATGGGTGAAGGTACAACTGCGCTATCGAAGGCAGTTGCTCGACGTCGAGATTGACCACGATCTCCTACGGATCAGCAGCCGGTCATTCACGTCCTCCCCAATCAAGGTGGGCTATCGGGGGCATTATCGCGACGTGGCTCCCGGCGATACGTGCGAATTCCGCCTTCTCAAGCCTCAAGAGCGGGACCGTGACGAGAACCGTGCAGACCGAACCTCAAAGGAGAGTTGAGGTTCGGTCGAAAGCCACCTTCTCGATTTCCCGGTTTTCTCGAGATCAAGGCCCCCTCCTGAACCAACCACATGGCTTCCCCCAAAGAAAAAAAGCGCGGGGAGGGGGAGCTCTCATGTAGCTGTAAAACCTCATGTAATAGATTCGTTTTACGTGTCGATGCCTGTAGCTAACATCTGGCCAAGGTTATCTTGAGTGAGCATGAGAAGGCGGTCTTCCCGTCAGTTCAGTCGTCATTGCGAAGTGAAAATACGCGCAAATATTCCCCATCACAAAAATAGAGTTTCGCCTTTGTGGTATGGTCGAATATCGTTTATTGATTTTGTAAAGTTAAAGTTAAAAATAAACTATAACATTAACTTTTGGCACATGATTGAAGGGACCAAAACAAGGGTCTGTGCCTGGGAGCTATCGGGGTTTGGTCCTGCGCCACCACACAAAGCCATAGGTGCCAATGTTTACCAAAATGACGACGAACCCCAATACAAATTGGACCTGCGGGGTGAGGCCTGCGGGATAGATGAGGGGGAGGGCATAATGCTCAATAAATCCTCCACTGTATCCGGCGTCACCGCCGGCCTGGCGGAGGTGGTTTTCCAGGGGAGTGAGGGGGCAGATCCACCCGCCAAACTCCAGGGCCGCAGCCCAAAGCGCTGCAGGAAGATGAACCCACGGGACCCAGCGACACCAAATCGTGAGAAGTCCGCCGAACAACACAAAGACGATGAAGCCGAAGTGAATGAGAAGGACCAGGTCAGCAAGGACTTGCCAAAGCATGGAGACGCTCCAAATCAAAAATCCTCCCTGGGAGAAGTAAAGATCCCAAAGGGGAAGCGGGGTTCATGGACGGGGTAAGAAAAAAGACCTCCCCTTTGTTGCCGGTGGGATTGTACCATCCAGGTATGCCGCAAGCGGAATGGGCCTACCGGCAAGTGCCACCAAAATCTTCAAGGGGGCTTACTGGTTCTCCGTGACGTGAGTCTCAAGCGCAAGCCGACTATGGATGTGTAAAATGCAACTGGAGGCCGGTTCATCATCCTTCCGGATTCAAATGAGGAGGAGAAGAATATCGTGAATCATTGGGCAGTATTCCTGGAATCGGCGGTTCCTTCCCACTCCCATCGAACAACAAGCATGCGCCAAAGGCTAGTGCAGGGCTTATCAACTGTCTACCGGTTTGGACCGGCTGCCAGGGCCTCCTCCTGGGCAAAACGCCTGGGTGTTCCCATCCTGGGGATAGGATTGTTTGTGGCCATGGCCCCACTGGCCATGGGCAGTCATAGAGGTTCTGAGGATCACCATGTTGGTTCGCATACCGCAACAGAAGAAACGGTGGGGCATTCGATCCCTGGTGCGCCCTTTCAAGTGTTCCTGCATGGGGGAAAAGGGGCGGTCGAAGATGGAAGCCGGAGCCAAGCTCAAGCCAACGCAGCGCTCAAGACCGTCGTCGAGGCATTCAACCATATGATGGATCATCGGACCGACTACCCCAGATTTGATGAAGCTCTAACCAAAGGGGCCCTGCAAAAAGTCATTATTGAACCGAAGGTCGTGAACCGGGAGGGCAAAGAATTTTTATTGCTGGTGGCCCGCACCTCACAAAAAAGTCAGGTCAATCTCCTCATCAGCGCATCCGCGCTCGAAGAACACGGCTACCTCAATCATCCGGATCAACTGGTGCCGGTCCTGGCGAGAGAATTTCAATGGGTGGTGAGCAAAAGCGACACGACGCTGGAACGTCAAACAAACGTGCTTCCCAGCGACCTCAAACAGGCCCCGATCAAGACCAATCAAGAGATTGCGGAATTGTCAGGAGAAGAACGCGAACATCTGCTTCAGAATTTGTTTCGCACCTATTTAACCACCACCGACCGGCATAACAGTTTGGAAGGACAATCCTATTACGAAACCGGGACCACCTCACTGATTTCCCCCGCACAACCGGATTCCACCACCAAGCTCTATGACATTCGGGTGCGCGCAGCGCTGCAAGCGATCGTGCGCGAGCCCTATTTTCAGGAACACACCCCGAAGGCCGTAAGGAGCCTACTGAATGGAAAAATATGGAATGTGACGTTTGCCAACATCCCGGATCGGGATTGGGCCACGCGCACCCGTGTGGTTTCCAAGGAGCAATCGATCACAGCAGGCCAACACGAAAAAACCATTCAACCCGCCATGATCCTGATCAATATTTATCGGACCGCCTCGCTAGAAGATCCCTTCTATGCGGAGACAAATGGACTTCCGATGGGTGCGCTCCCGGTCGACAAACTGGCACGCGTCATTGCCCGGGAAATTCAAGATAACATCACGGAGAAGTCGATGCGGGGCCATGTCGCCCAGGATGAAATCTCCGCCCCTCAATGATCTGGGCGGTGTTCACAATCTTTTTTCCCCACTCTTCCAATAAACCGGCTTGTGCGTGTGAATAGTCTGTGATATCGTCAAGCGTATCGTGTAAGACCTCTTCTTCCTGGGGCAACAGACCCCGTGAGAGCGAAGTAAGGTTTTACACGATTTTTTTGTTCGAACCCTCCTTGGTCTCCTGAAAGCAGGAACAATCCAACAAGCATCCGGGAGTTGTGTGATGGGACAGAAAGGGTCGTCGGCTTGAGCCGCCACCCCCAGGGTCTCTTGGCGTGTGTTTTTTGCGAAGAAGGGCTGTCTGAATCAAAAAAAAGGTCATTGATGATACAAGAGATGGTTGCCAAAATCCGTGAAGGGAAGAATATCCGAAACGATCTGCTTGCAGGCCTCGTGGTCGCGCTGGCTTTGATCCCTGAGGCGATCGCCTTTTCCCTGATCGCCGGGCTTGACCCCAAGGTGGGGCTGTACGCCTCTTTCTGTCTCGCCACCGTCATCGCCGTTTCCAGCCGGTCGGCCGGGCATGATCTCGGCTGCCACGGGTGCGATGGCGCTCCTGATGGTCACGTTGGTCAAAGACCATGGACTACAGTATTTGTTGGCGGCCACGGTGCTCACCGGAGTACTGCAAGTCGTTGCGGGCTGGCTCCGGCTTGGTTCCCTGATGCGCTTTGTGGCGCGTTCCGTCATCACCGGCTTTGTGAATGCGCTGGCCATCCTGATCTTTGTGACGCAACTGCCAGAGCTGATCGGCGCGAGCTGGGAGGTCTATGTGATGGTCGCGGCCGGCTTGGCCATCATTTACCTTTTTCCATATCTCACCAAGGCCGTGCCGTCCCCACTGGTGGCCATCGTGGTCCTGACAGGGGTGTCCGTTGTTTTTGGCTTGGACATTCGCACGGTGGGTGACATGGGCCAACTTCCTGACAGCCTTCCAATATTCCTGTTCCCGGATGTACCCCTAACCTGGGACACCTTGTGGATCATTTTCCCGGTGTCCGTCACGCTAGCCGTGGTGGGACTGCTGGAATCTATGATGACGGCATCCATCGTTGATGATCTGACGGATTCCTCGAGCAACAAAAATCGCGAATGTGTCGGAAGGGCATCGCCAACATTGCGTCGGGTTTCATCGGCGGCATGGCTGGATGTGGCATGATCGGACAGTCGGTCATTAACGTGAAATCGGGCGGACGAGGGCGGCTCTCGACCCTCGCCGCCGGAGTGTTTTTGCTGTTGATGGTGGTGTATATCGGTGACTGGGTTGGCCGTATTCCGATGGCCGCATTGGTGGCCGTGATGATCATGGTGTCTATCGGTACCTTCAATTGGGCCTCGATCCGCAACCTGCGGGAGCATCCGAAAAGTTCGAGTGTGGAGATGATCGCCACCGTCGTGGTGGTGGTGGCCACGCATGATTTGGCAAAGGGCGTCCTGGTTGGCGTGCTCTTGTCCGGATTCTTTTTTGCGCACAAGGTCGGGAAAATTTTGCATATCGGTAGGAAGTCTGAAGACAGCGGCCGTGTGCGGGCGTACACCGTCACCGGACAGGTCTTCTTTGCCTCGGCTGAGCGTTTTGTCAATTCATTTGATTTCAAGGAAGTCATCGAAAAGGTACGCATCGATCTGAGCCGTGCGCATTTCTGGGACATTACGGCGGTCAGTGCCTTGGACACAGTCGTCATCAAGTTCCGTCGCGAGGGAACGGAAGTCGACGTCATCGGTTTGAACGAAGCCAGTGCGACGATGGTTGATCGCTTTGCGATCCATGACAAACCCGATGCGGTTGAACAACTGATGGGCCACTGAGAGGGGAACATCCCATGAAAAACGAAAACACGGTGCTGGCCTGTGTGGATCAATCGCATTTCGCCGATTACGTCGCCGACTATGCGGCCTGGGCGGCATGTCGCATGGCGGCACCGCTGGAATTTCTGCATGTGATCGATCGGCATCCTGAGATTGCCAACGGCCACGATCATAGCGGTGCTATCGGGTTCGATGCGCAAGAAGTCCTGTTAAACGAACTCTCTAAAGAGGACGAGTCCCGCAGTAAGGCGGCCCGTGAGCGTGGCCGGATCTTCCTTAACCGTTTGCGGGAGCGCGCCATTGCGGCGGGGGTTGAATCTCCAGATGTTCGCCAGCGTTACGGCGTGCTGGAAGAGACCTTGGTGGAACAGGAAGAAGTCGTGCGTCTGTTTGTGTTGGGCCGCCGGGGTGAATCAGCCGAGGCGACCCAGCGTGATTTGGGGCGCAATGTGGAGCGGGTGGTGCGCGCCCTACACAAACCGATTCTCGCGGTCACCAATCACTTCACGGAGCCACGCCTGGTCATGATTGCCTTCGATGGCGGGATCGTCACCCGACGAGGTGTAGAAATGGTGGCGGCCAGCCCTCTCTTCCGTGGCCTGCCGGTGTACCTTCTGATGTCAGGGAAAGACAGGCAGAATGCACCCAAACAGCTTGAATGGGCCAAGACCACATTGGAGGCCGCAAGCTTTGACGTGTCCCCTTCACTCATTCCCGGCGACGCGGAACGCGTCATTGCCGAAGCTGTCCGTGATCAGGGCATCGATATGCTGATCATGGGCGCATACAGCCATTCTCCTCTTCGCAGTCTGTTATTCGGCAGCAAAACCTCCGACTTGTTGCGTTCAGCTAAAGTTCCGACGCTGTTGCTCCGATAGATCTCATGGCGTTGCTCGGGCTGAAATCTGATACCACCCCAAAAAACGATTGAATGCGGAGTGACGGTGACTGGTTGAAGCCACCGCGCAGCATCCGCATGTCGGCTAGGATACTTGAGTGGTGTTACTCAATCGAAGCTGTGGTCACAGGAGAAAACAGAACAAGCCAGGCTTTCACCTGTCCAGCTTGTCGGAATGAAAACTCTGTGATACCGTCAAGCGTATCGTGTAAGACCTCTTCTTTCTGGGGCGACAGACCCCTCGAGACTGAACTAGGGACTTACACGATTTTTTTGTGCAAACCCTCCATGGTCTCCTGAAAGCAGGGACAATCCCACAAGGATCCAGGAGTTGTGTCATAGGGTAGCAAGGGTTGTCGGATCGGGCCGACACCTGAATGTGCTTATTTGTATAACGTGTGTGAATTATTCAGTGGTTCTCTCGTGAACCGAAAGAAGGGTAAGTTAAGTAATGGTAAAAGAGATCGTGGCCAACCTCCGTGAGAGTATCAAGAATGCTTCGGAGATTGGCTATCATATTGTAGTTCTGTGTCTGAGTGCGGGGATTGCGATGTCGCTCCCGACCGTGGCCACAAGTTTTCTGACCTACTGGACAAGGGTGGAGAAGGAGAAGATGTCAATCGTGGCCTTGGAAATAGGCGTCGCGGCGTTACTCATTGTGGTGATGACCTATATCCGGCGAAGTCGGCAGGACCGGAAGCTGGCCAAAATGGCGATTGATGCCGGCTTCGTGTCATTTTTCCCCCACCGGGCGCGACGGGCTGAGGATGGGATTCGCAAGCTCCGGGAGACCCAGGGGCGCGGCCGGACGGTCATGGTCATCGGATCAAGTGGGTATGACACGTTGCGTGATCAGGTGGGGGACTTATCGACCGTGCTGGATAAATGCCTGGGAGCCAACATCATGTTGGTGAACCCCTTTAGCCAAGGCGCCAGTGCACGTATCCGGGCGATTGCGGATCCGATGATGTCGATTGAGAAATATCGAGCGGGAGTCAGGCAGAGTATTGAGTTGCTCAAGAGACTTCAGGCGGTGGGAAAATCCGTTAAACTTAAACTCTATTCGGACCCTCCGCTCTTGAAGTTGGTTATTCTTGGAGACTATCTCTGGATGCAGCATTACCATACCGATCTGGATATTCAGGAGATGCCGGAATATGTGCTGCGGCACAACGCGAACGACCATGGACTGTACACGTTATGTTATCAATATTTTGTACATCGATGGGAACGGACCGAAATACCGGAATACGATCTGGATACCGACGAGTTGGTCTATCGGGATAAAAATGGCCGAGAAGTCAGAAGAGAACAATTTTGGCCGGATGACGTTCCGCAGAGCATAGAGCAGGGGAGAGAGAGCCCCGCGTGGGCCTCAACGCCACACACGACCATGGAGCGACCGGCTCTGGAGCATGTCATGTGTCGAACGGCAACCGAAATTCCAAGATCGCTCGCATGAACCTCTGAGAACGGTAACGCCCCGTATGGCCAAGGCTGGCGCGGGGCATCATTGCGAACGTCATCGCACCCACCGGAAGCGCCGGCACTGCATCCGCCGGCCGCAACCCCGTCATAAGAATCGCGCCTCCCATTATTATTAATGAGCGCCAGCCCAAGTCTCTCTAGGCTGGATCAGCATCAACTGCTCCATCTTCGAAGCAAAAGAGACATTCCTGTCGTATCTCCCTATGATAGCTCAATAACGATTTCGGAAGGCGCCTCTCGCATGCATCGCATGAAGAGGCAGTCTCCCCAAATGGCTATGACCAAACGAGACCGCGCAATACCCCGGCCCTCATCGAGAAATACTGATGCGTGCTGTGACCGTGTTTCTCGGATTTGTGGGTTGTCTTAAGAAAGCTTCCAGATGCTCCGTCCATTAAACGAAGAATCCGTGCTCTTTCTTCATGTTCTGCGATGGTTGGTCCTGGCTTCGGTGGTCGGGCTCTTAGTCGGGCTAACCACGACAGGATTTATTCAGGCGTTAACCATCCTCATGCAATGGGTTGAGACGCGATCCTGGGGGGTCTGGCTTCTTCCGCTGGGCCTATGCCTTTCAGGGTGGTTGACGACCCGAGTCGTTCCTGAAGCAGGCGGTCAAGGATTGGAACGAGTCGTTCGAGCCATCCACCTCCATTCAGGAAAAATCACCTGGCAGGTGATTCCCACCAAAATCGCGGCCACTCTGCTGACACTAGCCACAGGAGGCTCGGCCGGCAATGTGGGGCCCTGCGTCCAAATTGGCAGTGGTCTCGCGGCGGTGATTGCGGATTATTTACGTTTCGATTCCGCTGAACGGAAAACCCTGGTGATTTGCGGGTTGAGCGCAGGCTTTGCCGCTGTCTTCGGCGCGCCCATGGCAGGCGCTCTTTTCGGAATGGAAGCGTTGTTTGTTGGCTCCCTGGCCTACAAGGTGCTGTTTCCTTCTGCGATTGCATCGGTGGTTGGCTATTTAGTCGCAGTCTGGGCCGGCATTCCTTCGATGAATTTTCAGGCTCATGCGTTCCCCGATTTCGATGGATCTCTTTTACTGCTTGCGGTGGCGGGAGGGTTCGTCTTTGGATTCCTGGCTCTGGTCTTTATTGAATGCCTGAACGGGGTCCAACGATTCGCGGATTCACTCCCTTCATCAGTTCTTTTTCAAGGTCTTCTCGGCGGATTCCTCGTGCTTGGCGTGGGGTATTTGGTGTCGTTCGAGGTGCTGGGATTAGGCACAGCCACCATCCAACAGGCACTCCAGGGAAACCCGTTTTTGTGGAGTGTGTTTTTAGGAAAGATGGTCACCACGAGCCTGACGTTACGGTTCGGGGGAAGCGGGGGCATTATCTTGCCCATCTGTTTTGTCGGGGCAACCGGCGGGGCCGTTCTTGGAGGACTTCTCAATCAGGACCCCAGCCTCTTTGCGGCCCTTGGACTCGCCGGACTCCTAGCCGGAGCCATTAATACGCCCATCACCGCCATCATCCTGGGCTTGGAACTGTTCGGGTTATCCAGCGGTCCGTACCTCTTATTAACCTGCACGGTCGCCTTTCTCCTGTCCGGCCATAGAAGCGCCATTCCAACCCAACTCTTGCAATTACAGAAGGCTCCCGCGTTACAGGCAGGGATCAATCAAGAAATCGGAATTGGGAGTTTCGGAAAAAAGCTCTGGCAGGAATCGACCTACTCTTCTCTTTGGAATTGGCCGGAAAAAATGAAAAAAGGATTATTCCCCGGTCATCGAAATCGCACGGTCGCAAAAACACCAACAGACCAACCACCAAAATCTCCTGACGAGCACGACCGCAGTTCTCATCCGTAAAAGCCGTAAGGAGATGACAGAGACAAGACGCCTAGTCCCAACCAAACACTCTCCTCCGATCCTCGGCTCATGAAACAGTAAGGCGCAGATCATGGCATGTCCCGGTTAGCGACTGCATGGCGAAGGTTCGTCTCCGCTGGTCCAACGCCTGCCGGCTGGCCCAACGGAGGGACGCTCTCATTCGCTGGCGGGCCTTGTTTGAGCCAAGCGAGTTGGTCAGCCCTCCTAAAGCTAGCGTCCCTCCGCTTTAATGAGGCCAGCCGGGGCGTCAATGGTTTTGGGTACTTTTGCTCCACAACAAAGGTTGCGCTCCTCGAGACGCACCACGCAAACCCTCGCCAGTCGGGGCGAAACCCGACAACACGGAAAATCACGTTGATGCGAAAGCTAGGTG
>JAOTTP010000164.1 GCA_029864405.1 Nitrospirota bacterium | reverse complement strand
GCGAGGCGCACGTCTTCGGCACCGCGCACGCGGATCGTTTCACGCAGCGTCTCGAACGTTCTCAGCCCATCCGGCGCGAGGTACTTGCCGCCTTCCTCCAGTTTTTCGATGTAGAGGTCCTGCACGTCGGGCCCGGTGTTGGTGAAGCCCCAGGCGATGCGCTGGTTGCGCCCGAGAACGATCGCGGGCACGCCGGGCAGCGTGGCGCCGATGGCGTCCAGCCCGGGCGCGCTCAGATGGGCGAAGTACCACACCGGCGGCGCGGTGAGACCGAGGTGCGGATCGTTCGCGAGCAGCGGCTTTCCCGATTCCGTGCGCTCGCCGCTCACCACCCAGTTGTTCGAACCCGCCGCCTCGGTGGTGTACTCGGACAGTTGCGCGGCAATCTGTTCGGCGCCCCGCGCAAGTTGCACGGCGTCGACGCCCATCGCGCGGTAGAACTCCTTCAGTTCCTGGATCTTGGGCGGCGCCTCGCCGGGATAGGGCGGGAGGAACTCCTGGATGCGCGCGAGCGGCAGGGTCTTCGCGAGCCGCATGCGCAGCAGTTCGTTTTTCCAGTTCCCGCCCAGATCCCAGGCCATCATCTTGGTCCACGCGACCGAGTCGACCGGCGCCCACGGTTGCGGCGTGACGCGCACCAGCCAGAATTCGGGCGGCAGCACGGGATCGGTGGCGAGAAAGGCGTTCACGCCGGCGGCGTAGGCGTCCAGCGCATCACGCGTCTCAACGTCGAGTGCCTCGAGGCTCGCGCGCGCCGCGCGCTCCACGCCGAGCGTGCGCAGGAACTTGTCGGCCTCGAGCGCCTTGGGGCCGAGTATCTCGGCGAGGCGCCCGGCGCCGATGCGCCGGTTCATCTCCATCTGCCACAGGCGGTCCTGGGCGTGCACGAAACCCAGCGCAAACATCGCATCGTCTACCGAGCTTGCGTAGATGTGCGGGATGTCCCAGGCATCGCGCAGCACCGTGACCTCGGCCTTCAAGCCCGGAAGACGCAGGCTGCCCTCCACCTTGGGCAAGGAGCCGCGCAGATAGGCGTAGCCGCCGCCCGCGACGGCACCCGCGACGAGAATCAGCACCAGCAACGAACCCAGCACGAAGCGCATCGTCGAAGAATACCGGTTCACAGCCCCGTCAGGGAATGCGGCACCGCCGCAAATCTGTTATAACCAATCACTTACCACGGGTTTTTGGAGGGCTTTAAGTGCTCTACAGCCTGTACGAAGCGCAGCATGCGGCGCTCGAGCCGCTGCGGCTCG
>JAOTTP010000007.1 GCA_029864405.1 Nitrospirota bacterium | reverse complement strand
GGGAAAAGGCAAGAGCGATTGGAACGCCGAGCCAGCCGTGGTGAATATCAAAGATTGGGTGGAAATGCAGTTGAGCAATCAGGGCAAGCCCGGGCATACGGATGACGAGCTTGGTCAAATGAAAGCCTATGACGCCACCGTGATCGACTGGGTATGGAATGGCGCCAAGGCGATGAGTGAGAAAGAACCGACGATTGGTGAAAATCCCAAGTATCACCCGGAATGGCAAGGCTATACAGCCGGGGAACGGCGAGCTATTTGGTTTGAACCCACGACCGGAAAAGTAGCGTGGCCCTGGCTGACGCCGCATTTTGGCAAACGGGTGCCGTTCTCCAATGATCATAATCCCGCCCCCTGGTTGGAAATGATCCGGTTGAATCCGGATGGCACGCGATCCGTGGAACCGGCCAAGCCCGGAGAGAATGGTCCGTGGAGTCTGTGCCCAGTCCGGGCCGGATCACAGGATTACAAGGTGCATTTCATCAAGTTGCCGATTGAATTGTCGGCAGCCCAAGGCAACGAGCCGGCAATTGTGGACCCCAACGGGTTGCTGTATGTGGTGCATGAAGAAGAGGCGGATGTTCGCGCCGACAACAACAAGAAGTTTCCGTTGGTGGTGCGGGCGAATGTGTATGATTGTATCGATTGGACCCTCACCAGTGAGTGGTTGGATGATGATATCACCAACTTCCAATCGTCCAAGATCAACACGCATTTCCATTTCTTCCAGTTTGATAACCAAGCCTCCGATGGCGTGATCTCGGGCTTTTCGTATGAACAGTCCATGCGGCCGTTCACGCAATTTGAAAAATCCACCAAAAAAGGGTTGCCGATTCCGATGAATGCCAAGGTCACCAAGGCGGTCAAAAAGGGATCGAAGACGCTGCAGGTGAGTAATGCCAAGCAATATCATGTGGGTACTCCAATCTTGATTGGGGCGGATAATGTGAAAGGCCAAGAGGTACGACGAATTGTGGCCATTGGGGGAAATGGAGGATCGTCCGTTTCTGCTGAAGGTGCCAGCGATTACACTGTCGTGCCTGGCGATACCTTAGGCAAGATCGCCAACTCATTTGGCACGTCGATCAGTGCCCTGAGTAACTTGAACAGTTTAAATGATAAGAACCTGATTGTTGTGGGGCAAAAATTGAAGGTCCCCGGTCCAGTGTCGATGGACTCTGGTGCTTCAGCTTCGTTGGGAGAAAATACCCTGACTTTTGATCAGCCTTTAAAAAACGATCATCCTGTTGGGGATATTGTCACGGTGGAATATGTGCGGCAGCGATTCTGGGTGGATGCGGATGTGGGCAGTGTGTTCTGGCATGACCATGCCTTTGGGGGCACGACGTGGCCACATGGGGCGGTCGGGACCATGATTGCCGAACCCTTCAACTCCACCTGGCATGATCCGAAGACCGGCAAGCGGATTCGCTCTGGTCCGGTGGCCGATATTCATGCGGTGGAGCGGGTCGGGCATGATGTGGCCGGCAGCTTCCGGGAGTTGATGGTGCACATTATGGATACGGTGCCGCACACGGTGAATGTGGTGACGGCGGGCAATCCTCCCGGGCAACCGATTGATGTGGCCTTGGAAGCCGGTCGGACGGTGTCCTTCATTATGCCGCCGAACGATAAGATCAAAATGACGCCCATGCCGTTCTTGAATGGTGGCACGCATACCACCGGGGGGGCGTTGAATTTCCGGGCGGAGCCGTTTGCGCAACGGTTAGCCAATAACCCGGATCCCTCCAAGCTCTTCAGCAGTGTGGTGCATGGCGATCCCAGCACGGCCATGGTTCGGGCCTACTTGGGCGATGCCATTGTGTTTAGATTAATTGATGTGACGATGAATGAAAGTAATGTGTTCACATTGTCCGGCCATACCTTCTGGTCCGAACGGTATGCGCAAGAAGCGAATCGTAAACATTCGCTGCATATCGGGATCGCCGAACGGTATGACCTGGTCGTGCCGGAAGCGGGTGGCCCGCGGCATCAAGCCGGCGATTATATGTTCTTTAATGGGCGCAGCTCGAAGTTTTCGGAAGGGGCCTGGGGGCTCATCCGGGTCTTAGATAAGCCGGTGGGTGATCTGCAGCCCTTGCCGAATAAGGCGTATGGCAAAGAAGGCATGCCGGAGCGCTTGCCGGTCTGTCCAGAAGGGGCGCCGGTGAAGAGCTTCAATGTGGTGGCCTTGGATCATCCGGGGATGAGTTTTAATAGCAATGCTCCGGAAGCGATCGAAGTGGACTTTGAACGTAAGATTGAATTGCGCAATCCCGAAGCCAAGATCTATGTCCTCGAAGACGAGGTGCAAAAGGTCGGGGGCGATGTGCAGCCCATGCCGTTGACGCTCCGGGCTAACGTGGGGGATTGCTTGCAAGTCAAATTGACGAACAAGCTCAAAGAAGGGCGAGCATCCTTCTCAGCCTTCGGCTTAGCCTTCGATCCGAAGGATTCGCAAGGCGTGAACCTCGGGAACAATCCCGGCGACCAAACCGTGGCAGCCGGTGAATCCCGGACCTACACCTATTATGCGGATCCCTTCAATGGGGAGACGCAAACGTTGGTGTGGGATTGGGGTAATGTGGCCACGAATCCCCGCAACGGCCTGTTCGGGGGCATCATCATCGGGCCCAAAGGCTCGACCTACCGTGATCCGAAGACGGGGGAAGATATTTCCCTAAAAAATAGTTGGAATGCTGATGTGATCGTGGATCAGACCATTCAAGGCTATGAGAATCGCGTCAACTATCGGGATGTGGCCTTGTACTTCCAAGATGAGGACAACATCATCGGCACGAGCTTCATGCCGTATGTGCAAAATGTGGCGGGGTTGACGGGCGTGAACTATCGCGCGGAACCCTATCTGCAGCGGGAAGAAGCCGGCTGTTCGTTGGGCCGGATGTTCCAACCGTGCCAAGTAGACAATCCGCAGGATCCGGTCACGCCGGTGATTGAAGCCCATGCGGGTGACAAAGTGCGGATTCACGTCTTTGGTGCCAGCAGTGAGCAGAACGGGATGTTCACGGTGGAGAAGCATGAATGGCCGATTGAACCCTTCCTGCCGGGTGCGGATATGATCAGCACGGTGGAGTTCTCGGGGTCGGAAGATATTGATGTCTTCTTGCCCTCGGCGGGAGGCAAATGGGCGATGGCCGGAGATTATGTGTGGAGCAATGGCCGGTTACCCTATTCCCAATCGGGGCAATGGGGCTATCTGCGGGTGTTGCCGAACACGGATCAACGGATTCTGCCATTGGAAGGGAGCCAGTCTTCATCCAAGCAGGCTGCTCTGAATCCAGCCAGTGGCGAACCGAGAATTATTCCGACCGTCGCGAAATAAGCGAGACCCTCGGTCTGAGGGTTCGCAAAAGCGGGGAAGCCGATGTTTCGGCTTCCCCGTTTTTTTTTAATCTTCTAAATATGGTATATTGAGCGAAAGTCTAAAAAGACATTGCAAGTAATTGATTTCATGATAGAAGTTCCAAGGGAGGAAGGAGGATGGCTGTGCTGGTTTCATTAATAAGTCTATTGATTGTCATGATTGGGGCCAACGTGGGGTGGTCCTATCAAGAGGTGCCTGTAGACAAGGGAGGGACAATTCAAGGGCATGTCCGTCTTGTGGGGGAATTTCCGAGACCTATGGCCTTTAATCTGGTCACCATCCCGGATGCCGTCTATTGCGGAAGGATTTCTACCGGAACAGGATGGCGGATTGTTGAGGATTTCATTGTCGGTTCCCAGGGGCAATTAAAAGATGCTGTGGTGATGGTGAAAGGGATAGAACAAGGTAAGCCCTTTTCTTTGCCAAAGGTGGAGATCGAAGCGATCGATTGTGATTTCTTGCCATTTGTCAATGTGCTACGCGATCAGGATGAACTGACCGTGATTAATATGGATCCGGTCGAACATGATATTCAGGGCTACGAAACGGCCAGGGAGCGAGGGGCTAGGGTGTTGTTTAATCGTCCGTTGCCCATGAACCCCTTTCATCGGGTGGTGGGCATGTTCGGAAAAGAGGCCCACACGCATCTGCCTGGTGAACCGATGATTGAAAGAATCCATTTGCGGAAAGGACGGAATGTCTTTGTCATGCAGTGCGGATTCCATCCCTATATGTTTTCCTGGGGGGTGGTGTTGGAGAACCCATATTATTCGATTTCTAAAGATGATGGAGCCTACGAAATTAAGGATATTCCAGCAGGAGAGTATGAGGTGGCCGTCTGGCATCCTGGGATGAAAACGTATTTGGAAAAAACCGTGTTGGTGGAAGAGGGGAAAGCCCTGACGTTGGACTTCCAATATGAGTCTCCCCAAGGACGGCGAAGTGTGCATGAAATGCAGGACAATCCCCGTTTTGGATTGGAGTTGCTGGAAGAAGGGGAAGAGATTGTTCCGTCGTTACGACGCCAAATTCCCTGAAGCAGTGAGGTGCCTATGAAAAACAGCCGAATACTTGGAACGCTCGTGTTGGGTCTGCTCTGGGCCACCCATTCCACCGCTCTAGCTTATGACGTGGTTGAGGTAAAGGGTGGAGCCACTCTTGTCGGCACCGTGACTCTTGATGGCATTCCGCCTCCCCCAAAGGCCTATAACCTGATTACATTCCCTGATCCTGAGTACTGCGGGCGTATTTCTGATGGCCAGGGTTGGCGCTTGCTTAAAGATTTTGTGGTGAATGATCGAAGTCAGATGCAAGGGGTCGTCATCGTGGTTGAAGGCGTGAAAGCCGGAAAACCTTTCTCTCTTTCCATTCCGAAAGTGGAAGCTCGTGACTGCCAGTTTCTTCCCTTTACGACCGTGGTTCGTGATGAGCATGGGATTGAAGTGGTGAATATGGATCCCGTCATGCATGATATCCAGGCCTATGAGACGTCTCTAGCGCAAGGGACGCGGGTATTATTTAATTCTCCTCTCCCCTTTAATTCTCAGCATCAACGGGAGAATATACATGCGACGCATAAGCATGTGCCGGGCCCATCGTTAGTTCATCAATTTCAACTGAGCAAGGGACGCAAGACCTTCGTGATGCAATGTGGATTTCACGCCTATATGGAAAGTTGGGCTATCGTGGTGGATAATCCCTATTTCACCTTTACCAATGAAACGGGCGGGTATGTGATTTCGTCCTTGCCACCTGGAAACTATCGCATTCGGGCCTGGCATCCCAGCGTGAAACAAGAGCAGGTCCATACCGTGACGGTGGAGCCCAATCAGACCGTTCAGGTGGATTTTTCTTTGGCCTCACCAGTAGGACGCTGGACTGCGCATACCATTCAAGCCCCCCCTCGATTTACCTCAGCTGCGCTGGGACGCCCTGTCCTGATCGAGCCGCTCGTCGAACATCAAAGGCCATGAAATGCATAGTCCCTTTAGCTCTTCACACTCAATTATGTGGCAGGAGATTGAGGAGCCTGATGATTTGTGTCATTGTCGGAATGGCGTTCTGGTGTTCATCGGACTGGGCCTTTGCCGATGGCCCGCATCTCTCTAGCCCCAGCCCCATTGAGTTTTCAGCCAGACTGCTGTGGAAAACAGGCGGACGTATCGCCAAAGCCCAGTTGTTTGTGAAAAAGGACCGATACCGTATTGAACCGTTAGGGGGAATACGAACGGACCTGGGCTATGCGGGTGTGACGATCATTCGGTTGGATGAACAAAAAATCTGGTATGTGTTCTCTCAACGGCGCATGGTCGTGAGTGTGCCATTAACCTCGGAGTATGTGTTGCCATTTTCTGTTCAGCTTGAAGGAGAGACAAGTCGAACCGTGATTGGGGATTCCGTGGTCGGCGATCAGCCTGCCTTGCTGTATGAGGTGGTGGTGAGGAATGAATTTGGACAACTCGAAGGATATTTTGAATGGGTGGATCCTCAACGCGAAGTTCTCTTAAAACTGTTAAGCCAGGATCGAGATTGGTTTGTGGAATATCATCATGTGGTGCTTTCTTCGCAACCAGATTATTACTTTGAAGCCCCTTTGGGCTACCGAACTATTGAGGCTCAGGAAGCCAAGGTTCCGAGAGGGTAGAAAAGAAGATGTGGCTAGGAAATGGGGGTAAACATAAGAGCATGAAGCGTTATGGTGTGTTAGTTTTCGGAGTGCTGTGGTTCCTTTCAGGCTCTGTTTGGGCTGAGGAGGCGCTCGATTCAACGCTGGCTCAGGCGCAAAAAGCGTATGAGCAGGGTCAATATCAACAGGTCGTTGACCTTGTGAAGCCCCTACTCAAAGAGGCCTCTTTCCCCTCTCAGGTTTCTCGATTGCACATCCTCGCCTTAGCGAGCTTGGGGAAAACTCCTGAAGCCATTGAGGCCTATGACAAAGAAATTGCCGTGACGAAGCGGGATGATGAACCGTTGTTACGGCAAACCGCTATTGCCAGTATTTTGCCTCTCCGTTCTGATATGCGGGAACAGATGCGAGGGGCTGCCTATACGGCGTTAAAGGAAATCCATTCCGATAATGTCGTGGAATATTTGGAGCAAGGCTTAACTGATCAAACCGGCATGATCCGGGCATTAGTGGCAGAGGCCTTAGGGCAAAGCAAGGCCGGACAGCGTTCCAAACGATTTCGTGAGGCCTTGAAAGACGGGGCCGGTTTGGTACGGGCGACAGTTCTGATTGGGCTTGGTCAATCTGGTGACGTAAAATTGGTGCCTATGATTGAACCGTCGTTGCGTGATGATCAGCATCTTGTCCAGATTGCCGCGGCAAGAGCATTATATGAATTAGGACACAAGCAATACTGGGCTCGTTTGGAGCAAGGCGCGAAAAGTGATGAGGGGTATGAACGAGGGGCAGCTATTCGTGCCTTTGGGGAGTTGGGTGACCGTCGGGCGCTCCCGATATTGGAGAAAGCGATTTCTGATGATCAGCCCTCAATCCGTGCCGCGGCCATTGCGTCGTTAGGAAAATTGAAAGATCCTGAATCCTTGCCCACCCTCAAAGCGGTCTTGTTTGATCATCTACCTGCGGTGCGAAGCGTGGCGGCTTTTAGTATGGGGTATTTTGAGCAACATCAAGTGGTTACCCCGTTAACGAGAGCATTGGCTGATTCGAATTCCGGGGTACAAGCGGCGGCCGTGGCGTCATTGTTACGCGTGGGAGCGCCGTATGCAGTAGTGAAGGATACGGTCCAACAGCTTCTTAATGAACAAAACCCTGCCGTTCGCTCCGGTGCCGTGAAGGCGCTTGGGAATGGAAAAGGACAGGAGGTTATTGCGACGCTCATGATGGCTCTCAATGATCCGCTGCCTCGTCCTCGGATTGGGGCGACTCGTGCATTGGGTCGGATGGGTGATCGCACGCTGTTGCCGGTTTTGAAACGCACACTTCGGGACACTGATGAAGCGGTTCGGGTGACGGCCGCAGCCGCAATTGTGACGATTTTGGATAAGGAGATCGGCATTTAACCGATTCGTTTGCTGCGCTAAGTGAGGTCTGTCATGAGCTGATTGACAGGTATGACCAGCCAAAGGGTATTGACGTGTTTCCCAAAATCTTACAGTTTTTTAGGAACTGCTCTACCCTAGAGCAATTTTGGCGCATGATCCTCAAGGGGGCATCTTTGCCTGGGACTTGGGCCATGAATGACTCATCCGGTATTCAGTGTGGTGGCAGATCATGGTTGCTCGCTGGGCTCAGCCTGTGTCTTTTCGTGAGTCCTCTTCATGCCGAAACACTGGCGCCGGGTGAGTCTGCCGACCACCCGGTTATTCAATGGTATGAATGGGGACCGGAAGCCTTCCGACAAGCCAAAATTGAAGATAAATTGATTGTGTTGGATCTTACTGCGGTATGGTGCCATGCTTGCCATGTGATGGATCAAACGACGTACGCCAATCCTCACCTCATCCGGTTGCTGAATGCCAACTTCATTCCTGTGCGGGTTGATACCGATCAGCGTCCGGATTTAGAAGCTCGCTATCGAGCCGGAGGGTGGCCGACGACCAATCTCCTCTTGCCGACCGGGGAAATTCTGTTTCAAGCGAACGCACTGGAATCTGAGGAGATGGAAGAACTGCTTCTTGAGGTGCAGTCTCTCTATACCACTGACAAGGCGGCGTTAGTTAAACAGGCTTCCCGGTTATGGGAGCGTGTGAAAGAGAAGGTCGAAGCCAGTCCTTCCGGGGGGAATGTGCTTCAGGCCTCGCTGGTGAAGCAAAGTGTGGAGATGATGAAAGTCCAATTTGACGGCATCAATGGAGGGTTCCGAGACGCCCCAAAATTTTTTGAACCTGAAGCCATTCAGATGGCTTTTGCCTATGGCGTTTTCGAAAATGATCCTGAATTAGTCAAGATGGGATTGGATACCTTAGAAAAACAAGAACCGTTACTTGACCCGGTGTGGGGCGGGTTTTATCGCTATGCGGAAAATGCCGACTGGAGCCAGCCGCATTTTGAGAAAATGTTGACGATTCAAGCTCTGAATCTTCGAAATTATGTTGAGGCCTTCCAACTCACTGGAGATCTTCAGTTCAAACGCATAGCCATCGCGCTTATGGATTATGTCTCGCGGTTTTTAACGGATCCACAAACGGAGCTGTGGTATGAAAGCCAAGATGCTGATGTCCGGGGAGCTGAAGGAGGACCTTTGGTATCGGGTGCCGAGTACTATTCTCTGAGTGAAAGTAAACGATTGGCCATTGGTATTCCGCATGTGGACCGGCGTATGTTCACAGGGAGTAATGCGTTGATGGCAGGGGCCTATCTGCATGCCTCCGTGGTGTTGGAGAAACCAGAGATACAGAACATGGCTCTTCGGATAGTGAGCCGGTTGTTTGAACAGCGTTTTGACGTAAATAAGGGGCTCGCTCATGTCGAGACGGAAGGCCTGCTCACCTTCTACGGATTTTTATCGGACCATATCCTCTTTGGCCAAACCTTACTGGAGGCGTTTCACCTGACCGGGCAGTCTCAGTTTTTGCAAAACGCTGAAGCCCTTGCCGAAGTCAGCCGGCAATTATTGCAAGATTCCGCAAATGGAGGATTTTTTGATCATCCACAGATGTCAGGCCAATTAGGTCTTCTGAAGCTCCCCACCAAACCGGCGAAGGAGAATCTTCAGGCCGCGTTATGGTACCTGAACCTTTTTCATTTGACGGGGAAGCAACCCTATCGCTCCATTGCCGAAAGGACATTGCAGGCCATGGTCACGTCTCTGGAACCCCTCCCTCTCGCGTTGTCCGGCTTTGCTATTGATCAATGGGTTCGAATGCCTATTCATATTGCCGTGGTGGGACCTTTTGGCGATGCAAGGACCAATGCCTTGTTGTTGGAAGGACGGCGAATGTTTTGCCCTGGGAAAATTGTGAAAGGGTTTGACCCCAAGGAAGGGCAACCGAAATGGGGTGATATTATTTTCCCCTATGATGAACGACCTGTCGCATTTGTCTGTACTGATCGGATGTGTTCGGCTCCAGTCTATCAGGTAGAGGCCATGAAAGAGAGTGTGGCTGACATGTTGGCCGTACTCAGGGACCTTGTACACAAATGATGTGAGGTTGCTCCGATGCCCCGTTTCCATTCTTGGGGGAGTGGGGGAACATTATGTGTTCAAACCTTTCATGTTTCGGCGAACTAAAAGGCCTAAGGCTTGACCCAAAGGACCTAGTTCTTGGTGGTTTTCTTGACACGTTTTTTTTATTCCTGATATATACGGAAGTGGGTGCGGTCGGACGATCCATACCAACGATCAACTTTTGTTTACCTGGCCGGGGTAAAGCGGGTTGATCTTATTGAGTTATGTTGTTTTTCCACGTCAACTAAATTTTATTCTTAACTAGGAGGAAGAACTATGAGGAACCGTCAGTCTTTTGTTATGTCTTTATTGGTCGGCAGCATTCTGATTGCTGCGCCATTAGTCGCCCAGGCAGGCGGAACGATTAAAGGGAAAGTCACGTTTTCCGGAACAGTTCCGCCACCAAAAGAATTTGCGTTTAAAAAATTCCCCAATACGGAATTTTGTAAAAAAAATGAGAGCAAAAGCGCAGATGGGAATACCCGTTTGCTTAAAGAAGTGGAAGTGGATGGAAGTAAAGGATTGAAAAACGCAGTGGTGTCGGTTCGTGATATTCAAGACAAGGCCTTTACGGACAAAGCCGATAAAGAGGCCCCGCAAACGGTGGAGGCCGAATTGTGCGAGTTTAAGCCCTATACGGGTATTGCCGTGAGTAAGGGCCTGTTTAAGGTCGTGAATGAGGATGCGGATCCAAGCGACCCGAAGTCGGCGGAAGGCGTGTTGCACAACCCGCATAGCTTCGATCAACTGGGTGCCAAGTCCAGCACGGAGTTCAATATCGGATTAGCCAGGAAGGGTGATTCGTTGGAGAAAAGTGTCAAATTGAAAATGTCCAAAAAGGGTTCTGTCTTGCGGTTGCAATGTGACCAGCATGAATTCATGCAAGCCTGGTATTTGCCCGTGACCAATGCCCATTATGGTACGGCCGGCGCGGATGGAACCTTTGAAATCAAGGACGTGCCTGCCGGGAAACACAAAGTAATGGCCTGGCATCCTGTTGCCGGCCAGGTGGAAGCCGATGTGGATGTGAAGGACGGGGGAACCGTCGAAGCCAATTTCGAGATTAAATAAGTCTCCTTCGATTGGGGGCATAGCTCTTCTGTCAAGGGCAACTAGCCATGGGCTAGTTGCCCTTGTTTTTTGTGGAGAAGCTTCGACAATTTCCCTGATCGGTAAGCATTTGACCTCGCAAAATGACCCCGTTAAGATCGACATCGAAAATGATTTTTCATGTTGGATTTTGAGTTTGAGGCCCCGTGTGACTCGCGAATCATCTCTCGCAGATATTTTTCAGATAGGATACTACTGGGAAACCAAGATTCTCCTCACCGCTGTTAAGCTTGATCTCTTTACCGCACTCAAGGGACAGTCCCTCACGGTCAATGAGGTCGCCGATGCCCGGAAGCTCAACCCACGGGCCTTGGAGTTGGTCATGAACGCCTTAGTGGCGATGCGTGTTTTAACGAAAGAAGAGAAGCTGTATACCAATACCCCTGTGGCTGATCGATATCTGGTACAATCCGGCTCCGACTATGTAGGCCATTTATTACTGTTGCATGACGCTGAATGGAGTCATTGGGGGCAGTTGGAACAGACCGTGAGAACCGGACGGTCACCCGTGACCCAACATGTTTTTGAAACGAATCCAGAACTGGGGGCCCATGTGCTTACCGTATTAGATCGGATCGGGCAAGGAAGCGGGCAGGGATTAGCGGAACGGGTCCCACTTCATGGAGCCAAGCGGTTGCTGGATATTGGTGGTGGGGCGGGAACCAATGCCATTGCCTTTTGCGTGGAACATCCCGGGTTGTCTGCCACCGTTTTTGATCTCCCGCAAACCTTAAAGATGACCAAGCAACATGTAGAACGCGCGGGCTTAGCGGATCGTATCCATTTGCAAGGCGGCAACTTTCATGTTGATGCCTTTGAGGGGCCTTATGATCTTGCCCTCATGTCGGATATTTTGCATTACCAGGATGGCAGGGCCAATGCGGCATTGGTGAAGAAAGTCTATGAGTCTTTGAATGAGGGCGGACGACTGATCATTAAAGACCGGTTTTTAGATCCTGCTAAAACGAGTCCGGCCTGGACGACAGCCTTTGCCGTCCATATTCTGGTGAACACAGAATGTGGCGAGTGCTTTACGATTCAAGAAAGTCGCCAATGGATGGAACAAGCCGGGTTTCGAATAGTAGAAGAATTAGAACCGCGTGCCATGATTCAAGGCACGAAATAACAGAAGGGCATGGCACTCACTTATGGATGAAATGGCAGTATGGCTGAGAGCACCAGGATTTTTCGGGACCCATGCCACGGTTGGAGCCGATGTGAGCCAACTGATGGCGACGTTCTTTACGACATTGTTTATTGTCGGATGGATCCAGGCGAGACAGCATAAAACCGATCATCACCATTGGCTGATGTTCGGTGGGATGATTGCCATGCTCGCCTTCTTTATCAGTTATTATTTGTTTCGCAATCTTGGCGTCCTGGCTTTTGAGGGAAAGGAAGGCTTTGGCGGTCCTCAATGGTTATACGATCAGGTATTTGTCCCTGTCTTGACCCTTCATATTCTCTTGGTGGTAACCGGTCTCGTCATGGCCATTTATATGATGGTGTTGGGATTTCGGTCACAAACCTTCGTGGAAGGGAAGCGAGTCTTGAAGGAAGCCATTTTGAAGACTTCTGGACGACGTATTGTGACGATCCTGGGAGGGATTACCACTGTTGTCCTCTTGTTTTTTCTGTCACGGGTAATGACGTCTGGATTTTCCATGGGGAAATTCAGTGTGTATCTTGGTCTTATTATTCTCATCGCGATGGTGTTTGGCATTGAAATAGCTATTCAGCGGATTTGGCCCAATGGGGCCAGACGACATCGGGTACTCGGAAGATTCACCATGGTGATCTATTGTGTGCTGTTTGTGACCGGAACGTTTACGTATACTATGCTCTACATCCTCTATCCGGGAAAAATTGGGTAGGCCGTTCATGCAATGTGGTTGTCACCATTCCTTGCGGATCACTGATATTGAAGAGTTACCCTCCGATTCTGTGTTTGCGAAATTTCATTGCGATCAGTGTGGATTTTCTCTTGGGGCAGAGGGGAGTGCCAAAGAATTGGATCCGATGGTTCCTCACACCCTATGGACGGATGAGGCCTTGTATCAATTAAGCCGGCTTCCCCCCTATTTAGTTCCTCTCGTGTGTGAAGAGGTGGAGGGGTTTGTTTCTAGCAGGGCGCAAAGGGTTGTGACGTTTGCGCGTGTTGGGTCGGCGCGGAATAAGGGGATGGTGGAGTGGAGTCCAGACGCAGAGCGTCGTATAGACAATGTGCCGTCCGGAATCCGGGCGATGGCTAGGATTGAGTTGGAACGTACGGCTCTGGATCGCGGGATGCCTGTGGTCACGGTTGCCTTGATGGAAGAGGTTAAAGCCCGCTACTTTGGTATGGCGACCGGGCGCACATGAAACTCCTTGTGAGCGAATCGGCGCAAACAATCAAACTCTGGGAATTTCCTCGAAGCGAGTAACGGAATGTTGCATCGACTGTCCCTACGAGTCTTGCCACAGTTGAATGCGTTTGTGACGGATCCACCTGTCCGTAAGCGCAAACGTTTGGTAATGCTGGCTCCCGGTCTGGTGGCTTTTGGGATTTACCGTCTTCTGAAGCAGGTCTTGCCGCTTTCCGATCCCTTGGTGCTGCTGGGACTCAGTGGGTGTATCTCAATGCTCGCTGCCATCTGGGCCTATCGACAGGGGCGTGGGGTCACTCTCAGGGAATCCTGGCGCCAGGATGGGGTTCAGCGGTGGGTGTGGTTGGTGGGATGGATTGGTCTGGTCTATGGGATCCAATTATCCCTCTTGGTTTTGGCGATTCTTCAAGTGTTTGTCGGGTATGATTTCCTGCTCCACCCTGAAGGTCCAGCCATGATGGCGATTATTATTTCATGCACCTCCGTGACCCGGGATGCCTTTGAAATTGGTCATGTGCAACGATTGACCCAGCAGGAAGGAGTGGTGGTCCCCACGTTTCCTGACGGAGAGGTCTTCCGAAAATGGATTCCTCGGGAGATGGCGGTCGTATTGAAATGGGGAGCCTTGGCTTTCCTTTTAGGGATGGCCGGTTCATGGCTCTTATTCCGGGTGGGATCGATCGAACTGCAACCAATGATTCAATCATTACTCGTTCCCGTTATTGTTGCATCCATAGGGTTGAGGTCGTTTTTTAGCGGGGAAGCGTTATATGCTCAACATACGAAAGGGCGCAAGCCAAGGACCTGGCTTTCCTCTCTGTGGTTTTGGGTGTGGCCCAGTTTAACCTTTTCTGCCACCTATTATTTGGTGCTTATGGGATTGACGGCGTTTGTGTTCCGGGTGGAGGTGATCCCTCAGGCAGGATTTGTGGCCATGGCGGCTTGCACTGCCACGTTGATGACAACGTATACACTCTTTCTGGGCTGGCGTAAATCCTATGAAGAGCATCTCGTCGTTATTCCGGAATCCCTGCAACGTTGTCCATTCGTAATGGGAATTCTCCAAAAATCAAAAGCCACTGTGCCTCTTCCTTCTCTCGCTGAGGCCAAAGTCGGGCACGTCGATTTGGTGAATTGAATTGATGCCACGTATAGCGCCATTATTGGGTGTGGTGGTCGCCTTTCTGCTTCAGGCTGGAATCGCGTTGGGTGCGGATTCCGAGATTTTTCCGTTGAATGACGGAGAGAGAAGCCAGGATATTTTCTACCAAACTTCAGGAACCATTGAAGGGCCGGCCGCGGAAGAAAGCGTTGAGGGCTATTCCATTTTTCCTCTGATCGATAACCGGTTGGTCGTGTGGTTTGTAACCCAACAGCACACGTATTTTGGCGGCTTTGTCTTATCCCTTCCCTTGTTTAGTCTGTTGTTAGAGTTTTTGGGATTTACACGTAAGCAACAGGGATCTCAGCAAAAGTTCGATGGATTGGCCCGTGATATTCTACGCGTCGGGTTGTTATCGATGTCCATTACCGCCTTGTTGGGCACGCTCATGCTCGTGACCTTTGTGACCCTGTACCCAGGGTTTATGAGCTATATGGGGGCGACCTTTAAGCCGGTGATGCCGGTGTATGCTGCGGTGTTTGTGAGCGAAGCCTTCCTGTTAGCTCTGTATTACTACACCTGGAATTTTATGAAAACCCCGTCAAGGAAGTGGATGCATATGACGCTTGGCGTGCTTTCAAATGGAACCGGAGTGATTTTGTTGTTGTTAGCGAATTCGTGGGCTTCATTCATGATGGCCCCGTCCGGCGTGGATGGCCAAGGGCATTTTTTAGGTAATGTGTGGCATCTTTTGCATTCTCCCTTATGGAATCCGCTGAATGCACATCGTTTTTTGGCGGATATCATGTCTGGCGGGGCGGTGGTTGTCGCCTACGCGGCCTACCGGTTTTTCATGGCAAAAACCTTGGAAGACCGGGCGTATTATGATTGGGTGGGCCATGTGTTTATTGTGGTCATGGTGTGCGCCTTGCTCCCCATGCCACTTGCTGGATATTGGTTGATGCGAGCGGTGTTTGAGTTTAGACAGCATATGGGCATCACGATGATGGGAGGCATGCTGTCGTGGTTGTTTGTGCTCCAAGCTATCATGGTTGGGGTCTTATTTTTGGGGATTAATTATTATATCTGGCAATCATTGGCTCGCCTTCAAGGTGGCGAACGCTATCATCCGTATTTTAAGGCGATCCTTTTTGCCTTGATGGTGTGTTTTCTCGTGTGGTTTACGCCGCACACCATTGCGATGAGTGCAGGAGAGATGAAAGCGATGGGTGCGGCGCAGCATCCGGTCATCGGTCAATTTGGTGTGATGTCCGCGAAGAACGGTGCCATCAACGTGATGATCTGTTTAACCGCGTTGAGCTATGTCCTATATCGACGAGCCAATCGAGTGATGGTTGTACGATGGGCAACAGTGGGTAATGTTTTTCTCCTGTCGTTATTTTTCATGGGAATTGCGAACATTGTGTGGTTGGCTATTTACGGATTTTATATTCCGGCCAATGTTCGAGTGGGGCTTTCTTTGCCTCAAGGAATGACGACAGCCACCATAGTCGTTGGGGGATTATGGTTCAACCGATGGTTGTTGAAGGGCGCTCACATGACCGGGCCGGTTCATTGGGGCCAAATTACCCCGCGTGGGATACTGGCATTGTTTGTCGTGGCTGCCGCGTTTTCGTGGGTAATGGGATTGATGGGGTATATCCGATCTGCTGGTCGATTGGAGTGGCATATTTCAGAACTTATGCCTGATCGTTCTTCGTGGGCGTTTACCCCTTCGTTGGGATTTGCCGCGAAAATGGTGACCGTCAATATGATTGTATTTTGGTCAGCGGTGTTTTTTGTGTTTTGGCTTAGTCGATGGGATCAACGAGTGGTCGAGCGGCGAACGGCTGCATTAGCACGGCCTTCTCCGGTGGTTCAGGTTCTTTCAGAAGAGGAATCCGCGTAATGAGAGTCTGTCGTAGAGAACATAATAGGATAGAGTGTGCGAAGCGAAACAGGGTAAGGCCTATTTGGGCATGCTTGATATTGGGCATCGTCGTGAGTGGGAATGGTGTCGTGTGTGCCCAAGAGGTCCCAAGCACAAGGGCTTCCGGTAGTCCGATGGTGTTGGAGGACTTCCAGCATCCTGATGCCAAAGGATTTCCTGAGGGATGGGAGGCGCAGCGGAGTACGGTCACAGCCCATGAAACCTATAGGATTCAAGAGGAGGATGGGGGTTTTTTTCTATCGGCGAAGAGCGCCAATCAACGGGTGTATACCAAACGCATGACGTGGGATCCGAAGCAACACCCTATCCTGACCTGGCGTTGGCGAATACAGCATGTTCCCGATAATGCCGATTTTCTGGCCGCAATTTATCCGTCCCTGGATGTCGACTTGATGTTTATTCCGGTGAACACGAAATACGTGTGGAGTGCAACACTTCCTGTAGGCACAGTTAAAGAGGGAGGCATGTTTAGCTCCACAGAAATTATTATTCGTAGCGGGACTCAATCTCTTGGGGAGTGGGTAGAGGAGCGGGTGAATGTGTATAAAGATTTCCTAAAGATTCATGACCATGAACCGGCACCACATGCCTGGGGCATTTCCTTATTAGGGGGACCAGGGGTGGAAGTGGACTTTGGCTCCATTCAGGTACAGTCTGATTCTTCCCAAAGTGATGTTGGACGGGAATGAGGAGCGAAGGTGACTCCATCGAAAATTTTTGATGTCCTCTTGGGTATCCTAGGATTAGGCACAGTAGGCCTGTTGATCGGAGTCTTTATGGGAGACGGGTGGCTTCCTGTCGCGTTAGCATTGGGAGCCATTCTTGGCGCCGGGGTAGGATTTTTTGGTGGCCGAGGGTTTTTTTTAAGCATCTTTGTCGGCACTATTTTAGGCGGATTGTTGGCCTTGGGGTTGGGTGGAGCGGAATCGGTGACGGTTGGCGCCGCTTCAGGGGCGGCGATGGGTGGATTTTTGGGAATTTGGATTTCGATGCTTATGGAAACGTGGCAACAACGTACTCAGTCTCTTCCTGAGTCAGACGTGAAGCATCATGGGCATTAATAACGGCAATCACTCTAAAATATCGTGATGCGTGTGTCGAAGCGAGAGGCAAAGTAGTCATGGAAAATCAACGGGTCCTCATCGGGGCCATTCTGTTTGTCTTCGGCTCTTTCATCATGATGATCGTGATGATGGTTTTTATGTCATATAAAGGGAAAAAAGAGTTGGAAGAGTTGTCGGCTGGCCAATCGGCCAAAGTCCGGGTGTTACAGCCGATGCCCACGCAAGATTTTTCTATGTATAAAACGCTTGTCGGGGATGATGATCGGAAAATGGTCGAAATTCCTGAAGGGCCATTTACCATGGGCATTGGCGATGGGGATCCCGATGAGGGGCCATCGCATCCGGTATATCTCCAAACGTTTTACATCGATCTGAAAGAAGTGACGCAGGCTGATTATGAGCGGTACATCAAGATGACGAAACGCGACAAGCCTAAGGTGCCGGTCTTTGAAGATGATGTCGCCAAGTTGGTCGGTCTGGATTATCCGGTGGTGGCTGTGACCTGGAACGACGCGTTTGGGTATTGTCGGTGGGCTGGTAAGCGGTTGCCGACCGAAGCGGAGTGGGAAAAAGCGGCACGGGGAGAGGGGAAACGGCGGTATCCTTGGGGTGATAAGTTCGAATATCAGTTTGCCAATGTGGACGGGGAGGAGGATGGCTTTCAGTATTTAGCTCCCGTGGGATCCTTCGAGGTAGGGAGAAGCCCATTTGGGCTCTATGATGCTACCGGCAATGTGGCCGAGTGGGTCATGGATAGTTATTCCCCTGACTATTATCAGCAAGCGCCATATCGGGATCCCCCTGGTCCGAAAGACGAAGATAAGAATAAAGTCATTCGTGGAGGGTCATGGCGTGAGTCTCGTATAGGCGCCAGGGTCACCAAGCGTTTTTCAGCTATAATGTGGAGGAGCGATGCGAGTGTCGGATTCCGGTGCGCAAAAGATCCTCCTACTGAGACTTTTCAATCCTCATAAGCGATAATCAGGCTTCTCACCGGCGAGAAAAATCGCCCATGGTTTCTCGGTATAGGCAACAATGACGGACCAGAAATAGGGAAACATGGACGGCCGATTTAAACTCATTTTTTTGATTGCGGTGTTGTTTATGACCGGCCTGCCGTTGTTGGGGATTTTGAGAGGAACCGATTCTCCTCCGACTCTTCCAGATCGCGATAATCAATCCCTGCCTTCCTCGACATTGGAGCCGTCCATCGATGCGGTGGTTCCTGATCCGGAAATTGGAAACGAGATGGTTGAAATACCTGCAGGGGAATTCATTCTTGGCAGTAATCAAGGCGGATTCAATGAAAAGCCTGCTCACGTTGCTAATCTAAATGCGTACTGGATTGATCGGTATGAAGTTATCTACAAACGGTATATGGAATTTGTGGAAGCTACCGGACATCGGCAGCCAGGACCGCCATCCCGATATGCCGCAAAGCTCGGATTGCTACGAGGGCCTTATCAGCCGATTACCTATGTGTCATGGAGCGATGCCAATGACTATTGTCAATGGAAAGGCAAGCGTCTTCCGACTGAACAGGAATGGGAGAAGGCTATGCGAGGGACAGATGGACGCACCTGGCCGTGGGGTGAGGGTCTGACAGGTCATCCTGCCAATTTTGCGGGAGACGCCGACGGGTTTGAAGTGTCGGCTCCGGTTGGATCGTTTCCTCTTGATCAAAGTGTGTTCGGGGTCTATGACGGCGCAGGAAATGTGATGGAATGGACGGATAATTGGTACATTGAGGATCTCTACCTTCAAAAAAATACTGTTTCGCAGGAAGGTGGTCGGCCTCCTTCAACTTATAAGACCATGAGAGGTAGTGGCTATACGAGCCAAGGGGTCGATCTCCGGATCACCAATAGAAGTTTTATGGTTCCTGATTTTCGAGATGAGACGATTGGTTTCAGGTGCGCGCGTTCAATAAATTGAGACCAAAAAACCCTTAGTATTTTTCATAGGGCGAAACGGAAAAAATTAAAGAAAATCAAAATAGTAGAGGATGAGAAAGACGGCCAGGAGAATATTGACAACCATTCCGGCCAAAACTATAATGTCGAACACTTTTGCATTTGTACGCATGAGTAATCCCTCTTTTTACGTGATCAATGAATGTTTGAATACCACGAAAAATTATATTGTGTCAATGAACTTTATTAGGGAAAATCATCTAAACTTTGGATGTGAATTAAGCACAGGGAGGAATTAAGAATGGGTGATTCGACGGCGGTAATAAGAGAATCAACTGAATTAGAGGTTAAAATTGGTAAGGCTATCTTCTACCTGACCTGCGCGGTAAGTTTCTGGTTCTTCTATTGGTTTGCTGGTATTCAGTGCCCCTGCTAAAAACATGATTTCCAAAAAGACAATCAATCATTTAATTCTCTTAGACCCAAGGAGGAGCGCATGCAGACAATTCTGTATGTCATAGTTTCATTGGTCATTTGTTTTGTGTATTTCCAGGCATTAGATTATGTGCTGATGGATGCACAGGGACTCGATTATTTTTACATGTTCCGTTAAGGCAAGTGTAGCGAACGTTTAGTTGAACATTTGCATTCGACAATTTGTTGGTAAATTTGATGGTTATAAACACAACACGTTTTCACAAGGAGGTAGGTCAATGGGTCGCCTGTTCAATCAAATGACCCGGGGGAAGAAAAAGTTGTTGGCCGTATCGGCCTTGATGGTGATGGGTGGTCTGCTTTTGTTGCCGATTTTCCTGTCAGTCACAGCCGTCGCAAGTGGGGGTGGGGCTCCAGCCGGTGGTCCTCCTGCGGATGTCGTTGCCGCACAAAAGGCAGGGGAAGAGGGCGAGGCGGAAAAAGTTGAAATGGGCCGGGACATTTATTACAAGACCGAAGGTCCAGCCATTGGAGACGGCGCACCCGTAACAGCCGACAACGAAACGTTTTATCCTCGGTACAACTTCGAAAGTCGTGTCCTTCTTTGGGTGGCTAACCAGCAGCATCTTTATTACGGAAGTTTTGTGTTGGCGGTGCCAATCTTTTGTATGTGCATCGAATTTGCCGGAATGGTAAGCAAAGATAAGGCAATGGCTAAGAAGTACGATCAGCTGGCCTATGATTTTATCAAGATCAGTCTGACCGCCTATTCCTTAACGGCGATCCTTGGTGGGATTCTGATCTTTACCTTCCTCACTCTGTATCCGGCCTTTTTTGGATATTTGTCTAGTATTTTCCGTCCCGTCATGCACATTTATGCATTAACCTTCGTAGCGGAAAGTGGAGTCCTCTATATCTATTATTACGGTTGGGACAAGATGAGGGAAGGTGTCCTAAAGTGGGTTCACCTCAGCATGTCCGTTATTCTGAATGTTATTGGAACAGTGTTGATGTTCCTCGCAAATTCATGGATTGCCTTTATGATGTCGCCGGCAGGAGTTGATGAACAGGGGCGATATTTAGGAAATATTTGGCACGTGATACATACGGCACTGTGGAATCCGCTGAATGTTCATAGGATTTTGGGGAACATGGCTTTTGGTGGTGGTGTGGTGGCAGCCTATGCAGCCTATCGCTTTCTTTCTTCAAAAACAGACGAAGAGCGAGCTCATTATGATTGGATGGGCTATATCGCAATGAGTCTAGGTGTGGCCTTTTTAATTCCTTTGCCATTTGCCGGATATTGGTTGATGCGGGAGGTGTATGCCTACCGTCAGCAAATGGGAATTACCTTGATGGGTGGTTTGTTGGCCTGGTTGTTCATTATTCAAGCCACCATGATTGGAATTCTGTTCCTCACTACAAACTACTATTTGTGGCAAGCGTTGGGACGAATGACTGGTGGAGAAAGATTTCAAAAGTACATTAAGTATCTCGTGTTTATTTTGGTGTGTGGTTTGTTAGTTTTCATCACACCACATACGATCGTGATGACCCCGGCGGAATTGAAAGCAATGGGAGGTCAGCAGCATCCGGTTCTGGGTAATTATGGTGTCATGTCAGCTAAAAATGGTGGGATTAACGCCATCATCATGACAACCATTATAAGCTTTATTTGGTACCAGCGAGGGAATAGGGTCCCAACGGTTAGCTGGGCAAAGTTTGGTAATATTTTTATGGGGTGTTTTTTCGTCATAGCGCAGCTAAACAATATTTGGTTGGCTTGTTATGGATACTTCATCCCGGCAAACGTGCGAATCGGTCTGTCTGTGCCTCAAGTGGCCGGAACGTTGTCATGTTTGTTTTTAATGACCCCGTTAAATTTGGCTATGTTGAAAAATGGAAGACAGTTAGGACCAATTAGATGGGGACAAATTCCACCACGTTCCCAGTATGCGATTATCATGTTGGCCACAGCCTTCACATGGATGATGGGATTGATGGGGTATATCCGTTCATCAGTGAGATTGTTCTGGCATGTCAATGAGGTGATGCGGGATAATTCCCCCTGGGCCTATACCCATACAATTGGTTTTGCAGCTAATGTTATTTCGTTTAACGTGTTATTTTTCTGGATCAGTATTATGTTTGTGTTTTGGTTAGGAACTCTTGGTGCGAAGAAAATACCGGTTCCTGCGCAAGCAGGACAGCCAGTTCCGTCTCCTCAGCCTGCAACTGGTCATTAAACGAAAAATACAATTACAAACAATTGTGGGGCTGCGATAGGCAGCCCCCAAGTTGGAGGATTGAACTGTGGTTGAGTTAATGGGACGGGCAATAGGAATGGGGTGGCCAGTATTGCTCATGCTGGTCGGGCTGTTGCTGTATTTCCAGGTATCTATTTCGGACCCGGTAAAAAAGAAACGGGCAAGCTTCCAGACGTTAATTGGAATTTTATGCGCATTTTTGGCCCTTATGGCTATTTCAAATTATACGCATAATTTTGAAGGGGAAAGCCGTTTATTGCCGGTTTCTCTGGTCATGATCACGATCATGTCATTTGTTATGGGTCTCTATTTTCCTAATATTAGCGCGCTGATGAAAATTGGAGGGTTCATGTTTTTTGTGGCAGCCGCCCTTTCCGGATACGGAAATTGGTTGCCGCAGGTTGAAGGTGGATTCCCCCCTCCTGTTGTGAAGCTAGACTTCCAAAGTATGTCATCCCAGCAGTTAGGTGATGAGGGAGAAAAAATTATTTTTGGTGGAATTGGCCAAAGTAAAACCCAAGGGGCCATTGGAAAAGGTCAATGCCCATTGTGTCATGGATTTCAACAGGGATTTTTAAGTGAACGGGCTCCTAACCTCTATGGAATTCCTGATAGGGCAATTGAAAGGCTGAAGGAGCCAAATTATCACATGAACAATGTGGCTGCCCGTACCACCGAACAAAAGGAAGCATTCCCTGGTTCGGGTACTGCTACGAACGCCCAAGAATATATCGCTGAGTCTCATGCATGCCCGAGTTGTTTTGTGGTGACAGGGTTTGGTGTGAAAGGTTCTAACGATGGAACAAGTCCCATGCCAAAGATTCACAAACCACCGATATCACTAACAATAGGTGAACTGGCTGCTGTTGATACCTGGATGTATACAAGGGAAGGGAAAGAAGCCCCGGCTTATGATGTAATTGCTACCTCATATGAAAAGTTTATTCCTGAAGCTGATCGTCCTGCCGCAGGTGGGGAAGAAGAGAAGGGTGCGGGGGGTAATATATTGGCGGACGGGAGCGAACCAACTGACAAGCTCTTTATGAAGGCTGGATGTCCGGCCTGTCATACTATCCCAGGAATTCAAGATGCCGTTGGGAAAGTTGGTCCTCTTCTCATGGAGGGCTCGAATGCCCCCAACCGTTTGAAGGATCCGACTTATAAAGGCAAAGCCAAATCACCCAAGGAATACATCACTGAATCGATATTGAACCCAAGCGCATATGTCGTGAAAGATTTCCCTGACAATCAAATGCCAAAAGATTTTGGCGTAAGGTTGACAGGAGGGGCTCTCAATAAAATTGTCGATTATTTGGCGCAGTTGAAAGAGGGCCAACCTTTACCTCCAAAAGAATAAGGAATATTAATTTAGGGGATAACCCTTTATAAGGAGTAAGGAAGAATGACTTGGCTTAAACTAGTCGAAGGCTACATGCCGATGCAGATGATTTCCGAGTTGGTGATCTGCATCCTGGTGTTTTCTATTATTAATTACTCTCTCAAGAGAGCCGGTATGGGTTTGCCAAAGTTTTGGGCAGGAATATTTGTCTGGGCATTTGTGAATGTGTTTTATCTTAAATACCGGATTTACCCACCCATTCCGTTTAGTGTGCGGGCAATTTATGGCACCGTGTCTGCGTGCGGTATTTTCATGTGGGTATCTGGATCACAACAGGAGTGGGAAGAATTTAAGCGTCCTATCATTAATGTGTTAGACGCAAAAACAGGAATGACGAAGTTCATCAGAACTGCACTTTTGATCTTATTGCCAATCGGGCTATGGGGGTTTGCTTACAATTCATTCCTTCCAAATTTTGACGAACCCATTGAATTGAGAACGGTGCATCCAGCCCCACCCGCTACGACTAAAGTGCATGGGAAAACCTATGTATTGCAAACCGCTTCCAACCCGTATCGTATTAATCCGGAGGGAAAATACGATCAGGCCTATAGCAATGCCCACATTGTTGACCAGTCCATGGGTCGTTTAATGAAGGATGTGAATAGTGCGGAAGAAAATCCATGGGACCCCAACGCCAAGGGGTATATCAAGCATGTGCGGGAAGGTGGAGAGATATTCTTTCAAAATTGTCATTTCTGTCATGGGGATAATTTGAACGGTCGCGGCCTCTGGGCCTTTGCCTTCAATCCAATTCCTGCCAATTTCACCGATGCGGGAACTATCGCTCAGCTACAGGAGACCTTCGTATTCTGGCGAGTGTCCAAAGGGGGAATCGGACTACCCGGTGAAGCTTTCCCATGGGCATCCGTCATGCCACCGTGGGAACAGCATTTAACCGTCGATGAAATCTGGAAAGTCGTTATGTTTGAATATTGGCACACCGGGTATTACCCGCGAACCTGGGAATAAGGAGGACGCGGAAATGCACGAAATTCATTCAGAAATTGGACATATTGAAAAGAGGATGGTCATGAACGAAAAGACACCAGCCGAATATGGTGGGCGTGGCCTCAGCGCCTGGCTCCTCAGTTGTAGTCTCCTTATGGGCGGTCTAGGTATAGCTACCACGTCCTACGCCGAGATGGCGGAGGGATTTGCCGAAGGGAGTCGCCCGGCTCCACCATCTGCTGAAAAAGTTGAAGCAGGCAAGCGAGTGTATTTTACGAAATGTGTATGGTGCCATGGCGTTGGGGGGGCTGGAGATGGCCCCGGCGCAGACCGTCTATGGCCCAGACCGCGTAATTTTAATTCTGGTACCTTTAAAATCCGTCATACGGCAAGCGGTGAATTGCCCCTCATTGACGTTGATTTGTTCCAAACCGTGACCCATGGTTTGCCGGGTTCGGCTATGCCATCATGGGAAGGTATTTTATCAGAGGACCAGCGTAGGGATGTTTTGGCCTTCGTTTCCACTGAGTTAGTCAAGGATCGTAGTTGGCAAGATACTGAATTTGAAGAATTTCATGTGTTGCAGTTGGACACCATCCAACCCGTTCCTCCTACGGTGGAATCGGTTAAGCGCGGCTCTGAACTGGTGAAAGAATTGAAGTGTATTGAATGCCATGGACTGGAAGGTCGCGGAGATGGGAATGCTTTCAATCTTAAGGATGACTGGGGTTTTTCCATTCAACCTGCGGACTGGCATAAATGTTGGAACTTCAGAGGCAGCCGACAGGATGCCTATAATGTAAAGAATATTTTTAGGACATTTTCTACGGGGGTGAGTGGAACGCCCATGCCTTCGTTTGCCGATAATACCACCGTTGAGAATAGGTGGCATATTGCCAATTACGTTGCCTCATTGTGTGAGCGTGATATGGATGTGGATATTGCCGGCGGTAACGTCACTGATGAGATCGCTGCGGCCTTAGTGGCAGCCCAACCGAGGGGAATTGATCCTCTTTCAGATAAACCGAAGGTCAATTTTGTTGTTCCTTCAAAGTTTGTTGAAGGAGAGCTACCGGCTGATGAACATGATGAGCGGTGGAAACTTATTGAGCGTAGAATTGTCGCCATGGGTGGACAAATTACCCATAAGCCGCGCAATTTCGTGAACCGAATTGACGATGTTTGGGTGCAATCTCTCTATAATGAAACGGATATTACCTTCATGTTCCGTTGGGATGACCGTACCAAGAGTGTGCAGAAAGACAGTGTTGACTGGGAGCCCTATGAAGTAAATCTTGGTGATTATGGAATCGAAGAACAGGCACCAGGAGGATCAAAGTTTGCGGATGATCCGGAACATCCCGAATCTATTGCTGCCAAACAAACGGCCTATCAAGTATTTAATGATGGGATTGCCTTCCAATTTCCTATAAAATGGCAGGAATTGCCTGCACCTCGTAAACCAAGATATTTCTGGGGAGATGAGGGATTTCCGGTAGACATCACGAAATGGACGGCTGATGGCGAACTGAAAGCCTATCAAGGCACCGGTTGGGATGTAGATTTTGATGATCGTGATGATTTCACCGAACAAATGAAATTGGTGAAAGCGGAATGGAAAAATGGCAGATGGACGGTTATCGTGACCCGCCCCCTCAAAGGTGACTATGAAGAAGATACCTACATTGAGTTGGGGAAATACATTCCTATCAATTTCTTTGTGTGGGATGGTCACAATGGGGATGTCGGACGAAAGATGGCGGTCTCCGCCTTCTATTATCTTGTGTTAGAGCCACCAATTGAAAAAGAAACATATATCTATCCAACTGTGGCAGCCATTGGTTTGGTCCTTGTCGAGGGGTGGATTTTGACCAGGCGAGCCAATCGTCGCAAGGGTAAAGCCTAACAAAGATGTAAGCATCGGAATTCTCCGAAAAAATGAAGGGGGTGGGCAACCACCCCCTTTTTTTTATGCCGAATATGATGAAATTTACAACCATTTCCGGTGTAGTCTTGGCAGGCGGCCAAAGCCGGAGGATGGGAAAAGATAAACGAGTTCTTGAATGGGAGGGGACGACATTTCTGGATAAAGTTTGTCTCATCATGGGGGATTTATTTGATGAGGTATTACTGGTGACTGCCACGGAAGATTACCCATGCGGACATCTCCCTGTCCGATTAGTGACTGACGCTATTCCTCAAAAGGGTTCTTTGGGTGGGTTGTTTACGGGGCTCAAGGAGGCCTCGCATTCTTGGGTTTTTGTTGTGGCCTGCGACATGCCATTTTTAAATTCTTTGGTCATTTCCCGGCTTTGCGCCCTCCCTGAAAGTGATGTCCTGATGGTCAAGCTTTCTACCGGATTCCAGCCTCTTCATGGACGGTATTCCAAACGATGCTCCTTTATCATGGAGCAAATGATTCATGATGGGAACCTTCGAATTCAAAGCCTGGTCAATGACCCATCTCTCTCCGTGCAAATTGTCGAGGAATCTCTATTCCAAGACATCGACCCACATGGGTATTCTTTTTTGAATATTAATACTCCCTCTGATTATGAATTTGCCAGAAAAGCTGCTTCTCATTTGAAATAATTGCATGTCTCTTTCCCCTCCGAGCTTATTGATTGTCCATCCTGGTGCGTTAGGGGATGGGTTATTGGCTCTGCCCGCTCTTCGGGTATTGCAGGCTACATTTCCCGGGCATCGCATGATTTGGTTTGGCCACAAGGAATTAGGGGAGGTCCTTGTTGATGCACAAGAGGTTCATCAGTCCTATTCTTTTGATAGGCTGGAATTGTTGGCGTATCGTGGGCCGAATGTTTCCCACTATGAAAAAATTCTGTCAATTCTCGGTCGCTGCGAAAGAGCCATAGGCTGGTTGGAGGACTCAGAGGGGATATGGCGAAATTGGTTGAGGACTGCGGGAATCCAAAACTGTATTCTTCGGTCACCTCATGACCCGACGTTGCTCCATGCTCATATGGCTGATCGGTATATGGAAATACTCCAACCGTGGGTCCAGACGAAACAGGTCATTTCTGACAGAGAAACGAAAGTGAATCTTGCACGTCTCCTTGTCCTCTCCAAATCACAGTCGGCGAGGACACCTTGTTCAATTAAGGAGCCACTTGTCGTTCTCCATGCTGGAAGTGGTAGTAGATATAAATGTGCTTCTCCAGTGTTATGGGCGAGTATTGTCAATGGCCTGATGATGGTGCAACCACATCGGAATATTTGTCTTGTGGGAGGACCCGCAGATACTGACTCTCTTCGAAATGTGCAAGGCCTCCTGACTCACCTTGAATACACCATTCTTACGGGAATAGATCTGCTTTCAGTAGGGCAATATTTACAACATGCCCGATTGTTTATTGGGCATGATTCAGGACTTTCGCATTTGGCTGCAAGTTTGGGTATTCCTTCGGTGTTGTTGTTTGGTCCCACTGATCCAGCAAAATGGGCGCCACGAAGAACACATGTAGCCGTCATACGAAAATCCTGTCATTGCATAGGGAAGGCGTCCATTGCGCACTGTACGGATAGACCGTGTCTTTCTATTCTACCACATGAAGTCTTAGCCAAGGTGGAAGAAGTGTTATGTGGAGTAAAGGCATCCGCCACTCACGGGGCAACGTTCGGGTGTGTTGATGAAGCTCTCAATGTGCCTTGCCTTGGCTAGAATGCTGTGTTACATTCGCCGCGGCTACTAAAAAAACCCATATATTCTGCGTAGATAGGATCTGTCTGAGTGGATGAACTTCTCCAAAATCAAGCCATTAAAGCCATCGCTGTCGTCTTAGGCAAGGTACAGAAATCGGGCGAGCTGAAGGTGGCCACGATTCCAACCATTGTTGTGGAACCTCCTAAACGACCGGAATGGGGAGACTTTTCTTCTAGTGTTGCGATGACTTTGGCCTCACAAGTTCGGCAACCGCCTTTGAAAGTGGCTGAATTGTTGGCAACAGGACTTCGTGCGCAGTTTTCCGATGTATTCGTCTGCGTTGATGTCGCCCCTCCAGGATTTTTGAATTTGACTTTCCATCCCCTCCGGTGGATCCAGGTTCTTCAGATGATTCAGGACAATGGATCGTTATATGGGACCAGCCACATTGGAAAAGGGAAACGCATTTTACTGGAATTCGTGAGTGCTAATCCGACCGGGCCGTTGCATGTCGGACATGGACGGGGAGCTGCACTGGGACAAGCCATCGCTAGACTCTTGGAATCTGTCGGATTTACGGTTTCACGTGAATATTATATTAACGATGCCGGTCGCCAATTACAGTTATTGGGTCGTTCCGTCTATGCCCGCTATCGAGAGCATTGGGGGAAACCGTCATCGTTTCCCGAGGATGGGTATCATGGAGACTATATAAAAATTGTGGCTGAGTCGGTGGCGAAGACCCATGGGCAAGCCTTACTGGATGGTCCATCGGATGAGGCCGAGATGCGCTGTGCCCAATTGGCCAGCCAGATGCTCTTAGATGGTATTAAGGAAGATTTGGCCACATTTGGAGTCGAATTTGAAACCTGGTTTAGCGAAACATCCCTGCATGCGACGGGCCTCATTCAACAGGCGTTGGACGAACTTCGGCAGAAGAACCTGTTAATACAAGAGGACGGAGCCTGGTGGTTTCGCTCTTCTCAATTCGGGGATGAAAAGGATCGTGTGGCTCAAAAACAGGATGGAAGTTATACCTACTTAGCGGCCGATATGGCCTACCATCGACAAAAGTTAGAACGAGGCTTTGATACCTTGATCAATATTTGGGGTGCCGACCATCATGGGTATATTCCACGGATGGAGGCCACCGTGCAAGCCTTTGGCTTTGCCAAGGAGGCTTTGCGAATCGTTTTGGTGCAAATGGTGAGCCTGCGACGTGGTGGGCAAAAAATTGAGATGTCGAAGCGAGCCGGCGAATTTGTGACCTTACGAGAGGTGATTGATGAGGTCGGTCCTGATGCCGCCAAGTTCTTTTTCTTGATGAGACGAGCCGATACGCATTTGGATTTTGATTTGGAATTGGCCAAACAACAGTCTTCGGACAACCCTGTCTATTATGTTCAGTATGCGCATGCTCGCTTGGCCAGTCTTTTTCGGGTGGCTCATGAACGGCAAGTGCGCCTCCCAGCTCTCCAGGAGGTTGATCAGGCGTTGTTGGTTCACAATGAAGAGTTAGGACTCATTAAGACTTTGGCACAGTATCCTTTTGTGGTCGAAGGCAGCGCTACGGCGTTAGAGCCTCATCGGCTCACGTCTTATCTCCAAGAGCTTGCTGCGCAGTTACATGCCTACTACAACAAAAATCGGGTCCTCCCCTCTTTGGATTCTGAAAGAACCACTGGGGATACAGGAGACAAGGGTGAATTAGGGACAAATGGGAACGTTGCAGCGTCGAGTCAGGAACCTACGTACGAATGTATTCCACCTGATCTGACTGCCGCTCGCCTAGCCCTGCTTCGGCAAGTCCAGACGGTCATTAGTAATGGTCTGACACTCCTGGGAATTTCCGCGCCGGAGAAAATGTAACGTGCAGCAAGGTCAAGTATACGCAGAGCCAATGTCTGAAGAACCATCCATCCCACAGTCAGGTCTCAATCGTTTTCATATTCAGCATACCTTGCCAACGGGACGCGCGAGGGTTGGACGATTGTCTACCACACATGGGGAGATCGACACTCCGGCTTTCATGCCGGTTGGCTCACAGGGGACGGTCAAGGGGCTTGACCCGCAAGAAGTCCGAGAATGCGGGTTTCATATGATCTTGGCGAATGCCTATCATCTGTTTTTGCGACCTGGCCATGAACTGATTGAATCTCTTGGAGGGCTTCATGCCTTTATGCAATGGCCTGGAACGATTTTGACCGATAGTGGTGGCTACCAGATGGTGAGCTTGGCCGATCTCTGTGAGGTGACGGAGGAGGGAGTCGGCTTTCGTTCTCATATCGACGGTGCGTGGCATTTGCTCTCACCGGAAAAAAGCCTCGCCATTCAAGTCGCGCTTGGATCCGACATTATGATGGTTCTTGACCATTGTCCGACCTTTCCTTGTACTGAACAGCAAGCGCGTGAAGCCGTGCAGCGAACGACCAGGTGGGCTAAGCGGTGTGCTGTGGTGCCGAGAAAAGATCATCAATGGCTGTTTGGGATAGTCCAGGGTGGAGTCTTTGTCCAGTTGAGACAAGAGTCGACTCAGGAGTTAGTCAATTTGAACATGGATGGCTATGCCTTGGGTGGGTTATCCTTGGGAGAAGAAAAGCCCGCGATGTTGGCGATGATCGAGACGGTGATAGATCAGCTTCCCCCCAGCCGTCCGCGCTACTTAATGGGAGTCGGGCTTCCTGAAGATATTGTGGAAGGGGTAGCTCGGGGATTGGATTTATTTGATTGCGTCATTCCGACCCGGCATGGACGCACCGGTTGGCTGTTTACCTCGACGGGGAAAGTGTTGATCAAACAGGCCCGCTATGCCAGGGATCCTAATCCTATTGATGCCGAATGTGGGTGTCCGGTATGCCAACGGTTTTCCAGGGCCTATTTACGGCACTTATTTTTATCGCATGAAATGTTGGGCGTGCGCCTGAATACGGTTCATAATCTCTGGTATTATGGCTCGCTCATGAATGGGTTACGCCAAGCAATCAGCGCGAATCGGTTTGACGACTACCGGAAAGATTTTTACCGCCGACGCGAATGTGACACGCGTGAAGCGCTCATTCAGGACGTGACGACCTGATCGAATGGATTGGCCAAAGACGTTTTTACATTGAGGTACCTATGAACCTAGATTCCTATGCGTGGGCTCAAACCGGGGGAGCCGGTTCCGATTCATCGGCTGGATTATTATCACTCATTCCTTTTCTCCTGATTTTTGTGGTGTTTTATTTTTTGCTCATTTTGCCGCAGCAACGTCGGCAAAAAAAACAACGGGAATTGTTGGATAGCCTGAAAAAAGGCGATAAGGTGATCACGTCTTCGGGGATTTGGGGAACCGTCACCAATTTGGATAAGGAAACGGCTACCCTACAAGTTGCGGATAATACAAAAATTCGGTTGCAACGCGATCATGTCGCGAGCATCCGCACGTCGAATGAAACATGATGGATCAAGGGGTAGATGAATGAAAAAGCTTCGTGGGAGATTGTTTCTCCTTTTTGTGGTCACGGTGGTGTCCGTCATCCTGGCCCTTCCTTCGTTTCCAGGGCTGTTCCAGTCCTTCCCTGATGGGGTCAAGCGGGTATTGAGCCATCGTGGGCTCTCCTTGGGTCTGGATCTTCAGGGCGGAATCCACCTGGTCTTGGAAGTAGAAGAGGAGCGGGCGGTGGAGATTGCCGTTGATCGGATTCGTAAGGCCGTTGACGATCTGCTGAAGGATAAGGCGATCGTGGTGGAGGGTGTTCGTCGTGAGGGCTCGACGATGATTGTCATCACCCTTCAACAAGAAGCCGATGGGGAGAAGGTCCGAATGCTTCTCGATGAGGCTTTCCCGAACTTTGTGTCGCAAAATCCATCAGGAACGCGCTTGGTCTACGAACTCCGCTCCACTGAGGTGGAGCGAGTCAAAACCTCAGCCATCAATCAGGCACTTGAAACCCTCAGAAACCGGATTGATGAATTTGGGGTGGCTGAACCTCTCATCCAACGGTTGGGGCTCAATCAAATTGCGATTCAGTTGCCAGGGGTCAAAGACCCTCAACGAGCTAAAGATCTCATTCAAGAAACGGCCCTCTTAGAATTTAAATTGTTGGAGGAGTCCAAGGCGGCCTTGGATTTACCGCCTCAAGTGGAAAAAGGCCAAGAGGACACGGTGAGGAAGACGTTGGAAGGAAAAATTCCTGAAGGGGCAGAAATTCTATTTGAATCGGCGGTCTCGGAACCCGATGGGCGGGCATATAGCATTCCTTATCTCGTGAAAAAAGATGCGGTCCTCATTGGGGACGTGCTGCAGGATGCGCGCGTGACGATTGGTGATTTCAATGAGCCGATTGTCAGCATCACCTTTGACAGCAAAGGGGCACGAGAATTTGATGAGCTGACGGCTGCCAATATCGGTAAACGGATGGCGGTGGTCTTGGATGGAAAGGTGTATTCGGCGCCCGTCATTCGAGATCGCATTAGCGGTGGTCGCGCGATCATTGAAGGCACATTTACCACGGCAGAGGCGAATGATCTGGCCGTGGTACTTCGAGCGGGTGCGTTACCGGCACCCTTGAAAACCTTGCAGGACTTAACGGTGGGGCCTTCTCTGGGGCAGGATTCGATTGACAAGGGTTTACGAACAACCATTATCGCCGGGTCGCTGGTCTTGATCTTTATGATTGTGTATTACCGGCTCTCCGGCCTCATTGCCAATATGGCCGTTTTTCTTAATTTAATCTGTTTGCTGGGAGCTTTATCAGGGCTCAATGCCACCTTAACCTTACCGGGTATTGCCGGAATTATTTTGACCATTGGAATGGGAGTCGATTCCAATGTGTTGATATTTGAACGGATCAGAGAGGAACTCCGCCAAGGCCGTCCCGTTCGTTTGGCGGTAGATAGTGGGTACAATAAAGCCTTTTTGACGATTGTGGATTCTCATGTTACGACCTTGATCACGGGGTTGGCGCTGTTTTTATTTGGAACCGGCCCCATAAAAGGGTTTGCGGTGACCTTGTGTTTGGGAATTGCTATTAACTTGTTTACGGCGTTGGTCGGGACGAAGGTGGTGTTTGATTTCCTGAACCGACGAAAGTTGGATACGCTCAGTATCTAACGGGTTGCCTGGCTTGAGAAGTGCTTGGGGAACCTTATCGCCGTGGTTGGTCGGAGAGTAGGCATGCGGCATTTTCAAAAACGAGGATTGCTTGATGAAAGGCGTCAGCGCATGCTCATAGACATGGGATATTCTTTGGGGAGGAGAATTTTTTGGTCATGATGGAAATTCTTGGGAAAACAGATATTGATTTTATGGGAAAGCGGAACATTGCCTTCATGGTATCGGGCTTTCTGGCTTTTCTGGGATTGTTGGCCGTTATCGGGATTCTGGTGGGATGGGCCAATTTGGGGATCGATTTTGCTGGAGGGACGGCGGTCCAGCTCAAGTTTGATAAGCCGCTCTTGATTGCCGAAGCCAGGAAGGCCTTAGATGCGCATGGATTGGGTGCCGCGGAACTTCAGGAGTTTCCCCAGGATCAAAAGCTCTTGATTCGCGTGAAAACAGAAACCACGATCGAAGAAGGAGTCAGTAAGAATATCATTCAGGCCTTTCAAGCTGAATTTCCTGATCATGGGTTTGTGGTGGACTCCAGTACCTCAATCGGCCCCACAATTGGGAAAAAGCTTCAGGCAGATGCCCTGATTGCGGTCATCCTTTCGCTTGCAGGGATTATTCTCTATGTCGCCGTCCGTTTTGAGTTTCGCTTTGGTGTGGCTGCGGCCATTGCGACGTTTCATGACGTCCTTGTGGTGTTGGGGATTTATTTTTTGTTGAATAAAGAAATTACGTTGCTTGTGGTGACCGCGCTGTTGACCCTGGCAGGCTATTCTTTGACCGATACCGTGATTGTGTTTGACCGGATTCGGGAAAATCTTCGTCAGAGGAGACGGGAAACGACGACGACAATTATTAATAATGGAATCAATCAGGTCTTAAGCCGGACCTTAATAACGACGTTGACTGTTGTTCTCGTGCTGGTACCATTGACCGTTTGGGGAGGAGAAGTGTTGCACGATTTTTCTTTGGCCTTATTGTTAGGGGTCATCGTTGGGACGTATTCCTCCATTTTTGTGGCGAGTCCGCTTCTTTTGCTATGGCCTGGTGCAGAGGGCAAGTTATTGAGTCGAGGTAAATAAGTCACCTCTGTTACCGTTTCTTGACATCAAGGAAAAAGGAGTACCAAAATGTAGAAAATTACAGGAGTTAGACATTCTTTATGGATTTTGCGATGTTACCAAAGTGAAACGCTTTGGTTTTCCCCTCCAACTGAAGGGCAAGACAATCCTGGCTATGGTGCTGGTTGGTCTTTTGCCCCTTATTCTCTCTCTCCTCCTCACGTATTTTGAAGAAAAACGGGCTCTAAGGGAAGCTGCCGGTATCACGATGAAGGGGATTGCCGTGGAAGTGGCCCGTAAAGTCGAGACCCAGATCATTCGTGGGATCAATGAAGCGCAACAGCTCGCCACCATTCCGTTTATTCGAAGTGCCGTCATGAATTCGAACCGCAGTTATGCTGATAAGAATGCAGACGAAATTCAGGCCCTTATTCAGCAGTGGCAGGAAAGTTGGCGAGCTCAATCCAGTAAGGATGAGTTTCCGGTTTTTCTGAACAAATATGCCACTGACTATCTGATTCAATGGCATGCGATTCGGAAATCGGATTATCTCGCCATTGTCGTGGTCGATACGCAAGGAGCGCTGGTGTTGAGTTCCTTTCCACAAGTAAGTTTTTTCCATGGAAACAGTCTCTGGTGGGAGGCCCTCGTTCAGCATCATGATGCCCAGGCGTTTGTGAGCGACCTGTCATTTGATCCAGGGTTTGGGACTCATGTCCTGAATGTTGGTGTCCCTATTTGGGATGATCATCGTCAGCATGTGGTGGGAGCCATTAGTATTCTTCTGAGGAGGGACTCGTTGTTTCGGTCGATTTCTGAAGTGGCCGCCGGGAAAACAGGTCATGCCATGTTAACCGCTTCCGATGGGATGCCGATTCTCTGCCCCGCGTTTTCTTTGGAAGAACATGTAATGCCGCCCAGTGTGGTCAGTGCGTTTCAACAAGGTGGCGTGGGGTGGTTGGTCGCTGATCCAGATTCGCATGGTATGCCGAATGCCATTGTTGGCTATGCGCCTTTGCACTTGGGGATACCGCTCGCTCCAGAAAGTTTTGGGGGCAAGTCCTGGTATATGTTGACCAGTCAAGATTCTGCAGAAACGTATGCTCCGCTGGATCAATTATTGAGTAAGGTGATCTTCTATGGCATCGCAGTGCTTGTCATCTTGTGGGGAGCGGGAGTCGTGGTTGCCGGCCGCATTGTGAAGCCCATTCAAGCCTTATCGAAAGGAGTTGAGCAATTTGGTGGCGGGTACCTTGCGGAAAAGATTGAGATCCGTACCGGTGATGAAATTGAACGCTTGGCTGACACGTTCAATGCCATGGCGGACAATCTTCAACATTCGTTTTCTGAGTTGAACCAGAAAGTTGATGAAATTGGACGATTGGAGCAGAAATATCGTGACCTTATTGAAAATGCTCCGGAAATGATTCATCAATTAGATCCCGCAGGGCGGTTTGTGCATGTCAATACGACCGAATTGCAGAAGCTGGGATATTCGCTAGCCGACATGCTTGAAATGTCGCTCTGGGATATTGTTCCAGAAGAACAACAAGAAGGGGTGCAAGCGTATGTCCAGGGATTAGCCTTAGGTGGGTCTCGCTCCATAGAAACCGTCTTTCGGACACAATCGCATGAAGTGCTGGATGTGGAAATTCATTCGACGTCTCTCATGGATCCAGGAACCCATTCGGTGGTGTATTCGAGAGGATTTGTGAGGGATATCACTGCCCGAAAGGCTCTGGAGCGTGAAGTGGAACGCTATACCACCCAACTGGAAGGGATTGTGGCGGAACGGACCCAACAATTGTCTGACTCGGAGGCCGGATATAAGGCGTTATTTAATTTGGCGGCCGATTCAATCTTTGTGGTTGATCCGGAAGGCCGGATCTTGGATGTCAATGCCCGTGAACGGGATATTTTAGGCTATGTCCCTTCCGATTTAGCAGGCGATTCCTTTGTGAAGCTTGTTCCACCGGCCTTCCAGGTCGTCAGTCAGAGTTTGTTGGAACGAGTCAGCGGTGAGGAGCCGAAGGTGCCCACGACAGAGATTGAAGTCTATGATCGGCAAGGCCTCATGAAGTCTATGGAGATGGACCTGGTTCGCATTGATATGGGTGGAAGAGCCTCAATCATGGTCCAGTTGAGAGATATTACCGAACATAAAAAGCTTGAAGCTGAACTGCAACGATACAATGAAGTCCTGGAAGAGAAGGTCTCTGAGCGTACTCGGGAAATTGAACAGGCCAAACTGTACATTGAAAGTTTGCTGGAAAATGCGAACGACGTGATTTATACCTTGGACGTTGATTTACGGTTTACCTATGTCAATGGAAAAGTTGATGCGTGGGGGTATCGAAAAGAAGATTTGATTGGTAAGCGGTATCTCTCGTTACTCTCCAAGCGGTATCGTGGCCGGTATTTGAAAGAGACCTTGGATCTTGGGACAAAACAAGTCTACGAAGTCGAGATCGTGAGTCGAGAGGGAGAGTTGCGGTCGGTGCTGGTGAGTGTGGCCCCACTTCTCAATGATGAAGGCGTTTACAACGGCGTCTTGGGCATTGCCAGGGATATCACGGAGCGCAAGCACTTGGAACGACAGGTCCAAAATTCTGAGCGTTTAGCGTCCATCGGTCAACTGGCTGCCGGGGTTGCCCATGAAATCAACAACCCGTTAGGGGGCATTTTGAATTGTTTATACAATATTCGAAAGGGGACCCTCACGCCGGAGCGTTCTCAGGAATATTTGCATTTCATGGAGGATGGGTTGCGACGGGTTCAACGCATCGTCCGTCAGCTCTTGGATTTTTCCCAGCAACGCGAACCGGAATTAGTGATGACAGATCTTCATCAAATTTTAGACCGAGTGCTGGTCTTGACCGAGCATCTGTTTTTGACCAAACAGGCCACGTTGAGTAAGGTCTATGACGAGACACTTCCTTCGGTGATGGTCGATGCGCATATGATTGAGCAGGTGATGATGAACTTAGTCCTGAACGCGGTTCAGGCACTCAAGGAAGGGGGCCAGGTGACGTTGCGTACTCGAAAACAGGAAGAAGTATGTGAGATTGAGGTTGAGGACACTGGGTGCGGAATACCTCCGGAGATTCGTCCTCATATTTTTGATCCTTTTTTTACGACGAAAGGAACTGGAGAGGGGACCGGGTTGGGGTTGTCGGTGAGTTTGGGAATTGTGCAGCGACATGCAGGTGAGATGTTGGTGGACAGTGAAGAGGGAAAAGGCACTCGTTTTACCATTCGCTTGCCATTGGTCCGATCTCGTGCGGGCACTTCGGTGAAGGTGGGCACGTGATTCGCGGTTCCGTTCTGATAATTGATGATGAGCCCTTGATGCGAGTCTCTATGGTGGATGCGCTGAAGGCTGTCGGGTACGTGGTACAGGAAGCCAGTACCGGGTTGGAAGGACTGGAGCGGTTGCAGGCTTCACGGTTCAATCTGGTGATTACTGATTTGCGATTACCCGGTGTGGACGGGCTTCATATTGTGAAGCAGTGCAGGGAGCAGTGCCCTGGCACGGAAGTGATTGTCATTACTGCCCATGGTTCTGTTGATACGGCCGTGGATGCGATGAAAAGTGGGGCCTACGACTTCATCACGAAACCGTTTTCCATGGATGAGTTGTTGCTGAGTGTGGAACGGGTGTGCGCAGTGGTGGCTCTTCGGGAAGAGAATCGGGTGTTACGGGATGAATTGGAAAAGAAATTTAGTTTTCAAGGGATTGTGGGGAAAAATGAGCGGATGCGACAAGTGCTGGAGAAAATCAAGTTAGTCTCGGTCACTGACGCGACGGTCTTAGTGGTTGGTGAAAGTGGAACGGGAAAAGAGTTGATCGCCAATGCCATTCATGCCAATAGCGCCCGCCGAAATCATGCGTTGGTTAAAGTGAGCTGTGCGGCGCTGCCGGAAACTCTCTTGGAGGCCGAGCTGTTTGGGCATGAGAAAGGAGCGTTTACGGGTGCTCTTCGGCAACGGCGTGGTCGATTTGAACTCGCTCATCAGGGGACTCTCTTCTTAGATGAAATCGGGGAAATTTCCCCGTTGGTACAAATTAAGTTGCTTCGTGTGTTACAGGAACGGCAATTTGAACGAGTCGGGGGTAATGACACGATTGAAGTGGATGTGCGATTGGTGTGCGCGACGCAGAAGGACTTGCGGAAAGAAGTCGAGCAAGGACGATTCCGCGAAGATCTGTATTATCGATTGAATGTGGTGCCGGTTCAGCTTCCCCCTCTCCGAGAACGTCGAGAAGATATCTTTATGATCGCCCAGCATTTTCTGGAGACAATGGCGAGTCGAAACCACCAAGAAACCAAAGCTTTATCGCGGCAAGCTCGTGAGGTGTTATTGCAGTATTCGTTTCCGGGGAATGTCCGGGAATTAGAAAATACCATTGAGCGTGCCTTAGCCCTAGCGCAACACACTCAAGAAATCCAGGTTTGGGATCTCTGTGGGCAGAGTCGATGTCCCTATGCGGGGGGGGAACCGCAAAAAGGATGCGGGTTTTGTGGGAACCTGGTAGCCAGAAAAGGCTTGAAAAATGGGGCGATGGAAACATTGGCCGAAGCCAGAGAGCACTTTGAACGAAGTCATATTCTTGAAATACTCAATCGAACTGGGTGGAGTCGGATGACGGCGTCGAAAGTTTTGGGATTATCCCGAAAAGGGCTTTGGGAAAAATGTAAACGTTACGGTATTGTGCGGGCAGGCGACGCCGCCGATTTGTTGAGAAGCGATCAGGATGATAAATGAAAGGGCAGCCCTCTACTTAATGAAAAGAGCTGCCAGAAGTGGTTGTCAGTCAGAGTTGTAGGGAAAAAGAGATTAATTATTCTCCGCCTTCCCAGAGGGTGATGATCCGGTCATTTCCAGCTGTGGCGAGATATTTCCCATCAGATGAAAGGGCAATTCCCCTGACGGGTCCTTTGTGTGACCGAAGCGTACGGAATTGACGGCCAGTTTGAATATCCCACATCTTGACGGTTCCATCATCGCTGGCGCTGATAAGCACTTGCCCGTCCTGGGTTACAAGAAGGTTCCTGACCCATTCCGAATGCCCTTTCAGCGTGCGGCGTTCTTCTAGCGTCGGCATGTCCCAGAATTTAATCGTACAGTCACGACTTCCGGAAATCATGGTGCCCCCGTCTGGAGTGAAGGTCAGGGCCCCAATCCAATATTCCATGGGTTTTTGAAATCCGCCTTGGTCATCTACGTAGAATCCACGATTTTCAGTCTCTTCGTCATCGGCTTCATCTCTCCAATGGCCGTTGATGACAATTTTTTCTTCCCCGCTTGGCAGAACCTCATAGAGTTTGATTTTCCCAATGTCGGTGCCAGCCACTAGGTGAATGCCATCCGGGGAAAATGCGGTGCACACACTCCAATTGTGGTCGTATTGGTCTTTCCCAAGAAGAGTCATGAGTTCGGTGCCTGTGGTTACTTCCCAGATTTTAATGTCTTTATTCTGCCCGGCCCTGGCGAGCATGAGCCCATCTGGGGAATAGGAAATACTGCAAACGGCATGGTCATAACGAGTAAAGAGCAATCGAAGGGTTTCCCCGGTTTGAGGATTCCAGAGCCGAATGGTCCGGTCTTCACTGGCGGAAGCGATCATTTGGCCATCTGGGCTATACTTGACTTCTCGAACGAGAAGGGTATGCCCTCGTAAGGAACGAAGAAGACGGCCGGTTTCAATATCCCAAATCCGAATGAAGCGATCGTTCCCTCCGCTTGCGAGGGTGAGACCATCAGGAGAAAAGGCCACAGACCAAATTTCTTGTGTGTGGCCACGGAAGGACTTCAGTTCTTTGGCCCCGCCTTTCCAATAGGCCAATGAATCAATGACTGGCGTAACAGCAGGCAATTCAGAGTGTTGGGCGAACCCGGGATTGGAGCTTAGTGTGTCAGGGCTTGTCGGCTGGGTCATAAAATTCCTCGCTTGAGAAACAGATGGACAAAACAAAATCGTCGTTTGTACGGCTTCGTGAAGGGATCAATGGGATTCTCTTGCCAAAAGGGAAAACTCATTCCTATAATTCAATCAGATTATGATACTAAACGGCGCTTTTCGAGGGAGTCAAGGTAGCTACCTCCCAAATCAATGCGAATTTATTATTACGGCGATCATCTTACGAGAAACAAAACTCGACTTGTGGTGATCTTGCAGTAAACGGAGGTTTGCTCATGGAAATTCGTTTTCAACCCGCCCTCCTGCAGGAGGTTATCGATTCATTTGCTGAAAAGACAGAGCGCGAGGGGGATCCGACTTATTATAATGAGTTTCACGAGTTTGCCGATCCCATTTACGAGAAATTTTCCCTCGATGATCGGGAGCCGGAGTTTAAGCTGCTCTATCAGCATTTATTTGCGAAATGGGGGTTCGCCGAAATTCTTCGTGATGCTTTCGATGACTTCCCTGCTCTGCGAGATAAAACTGGGATTGTGTTGGTAAGGGGGGTGTTGAAGGAAGATCAGGAAGGGGTTGACGTCCTTAGAAAATGGGGGGTGGTTGAGGAAAAACTGGCTCGCCAGTTTGAAGAGGCCGGGAAGAAAGGGGTGGGGATAAAATTGATCCCTCGGCGATTTTATGATCCAGCCATTACGCGTTACTTACGGCATGAGTTAACGCATATTTCTGACATGTTAGATGAGGCATTTGGATATGATCCCGACACAAAAGTGGGGTTGAATCCCGGAGAAGAACATTTGATCTTGAACCGATATCGCGTGCTGTGGAACCTGCATGTCGATAGCCGGATTGCCCGAACAGGCAAGGAACCCATGTTTTCCAGGGAATATCGGTTTCGTGAATTCCGTTCTTGGTATCGAAAGATTCTTCCCGGTCAGGTGGAATCCGTGTTTGAAGGGATCTGGCAGACGGAGTATCTTACTCATGCTGAATTAGTAGAAATGGCTTCGGATACGATACGAGTTATTGAGAGAGCCATAGAGGTTGAGGAGAGTGAAGTTCCAGATGTGCCAACGAAGCCCATGCTGCTCCCAGGCTTTCCTTGTCCTCTTTGTCGATTCCCAACCTACACCTGGGTAGAAAATATGGATGAGACCCTGGAAGGGTTTGTCTTAGATTTTATTCGTGAAAACCACCCAGGATGGGATGTGGAGTATGGGGCCTGTGACAGATGCGTGGAAGTGTATAAGCTCAGAGCCTCTGGAGTGGTTTAAATGTATGTAAAAGAAACACGTTCCCTTGCGCCCAATTTGACTCACTTGGTTTTTTGACTATTAAAAGTGTCGTTAATGTCTGACTCCGATCTGTCAAATCAGCCTTCCTCTAATCCATCCTTAGGTCGAAGAATGTTTCTTCGACATTCGGCAATTTCTATTGGCGCGACTGTTCATGAATTCGTGAAGCATCGTGATGCTCCTTCCCCGATAAAAAAGGAGCGGCCCGTTTCTGAGAAAACGGGGTGGCTGCGTCCGCCAGGTGCCGTTGAGGAGGAGTTGTTTTTGGAGCGATGTACCGGATGCGCTGATTGCGTGGAGGCTTGTCCTCACGATGCGATTCAAGCGTTATCGAGTAATGACACTCCCGTCATCTATCCAGGAGAATCCCCCTGCAAATTATGTGAAGATCTTCCTTGTATTGGGGCGTGTGAAACGGACGCCCTTTTGCCTGTTGCGAGTCGTTTTCAGGTGAATATGGGAGTGGCGAAAGTTTGGGCAAAAATGTGTACGGCAGGAACTGGCTGCAATGCGTGTGTTTCTAAATGTCCTACGGAGGCTCTCTCGATGGATTTTTCCTCATATCACATTCGTGTAGATGACGCGCTGTGCGTGGGTTGTGGCGTTTGCCAATATATCTGTGGAACGGTGAACGACCGGACAGCTATTCGGATTGTTCCCAGATAGGAGTTGGGGGGCGTCTTACGCTTATTTGTGTTGATGGATGGCGGCTGTGGGGGGAGTGGGATTATGGACTATTTAGTTGGTGAGTATGCGAATTGGATGGAGGTCTGAAAAATGGGGATTTTCGGTGTTTAGGTCGTGGATTCCAATTGCTCGAAAGTTATGGAGACCGGAGGCCCATGAGGGATATTGAAGTCTTGACTTCATAGGGCTGTTGTCCTATTATCTGATCCCTTTTTCATGAATCCTTAATGGTCCTGAGATGATCCTAATTGAAGCAAATGCTTGTGAAATGAAAATTTTTAAAAGTTAGGTGAAATATGGCATCAGGAGTTAAAGAGGGTAAAAAATTAGGAATAAACGGAAGCCCGAATTCTGGAGAAGAAAAGGCCGTGAAGATTTCTCCAAAGGATGCCCCAGCTGTTGATCGGGCGCTTTGTCGAAGTAAGCTCTATCTCTTGGTGTCATGGGGGTATCTGTATCCAGAAGACGAAGAGTTTTTGGATTACCTTCAGAGTGGAGAGTTTGTCGAAGATGGAAAATCGGCCCTAGAAGGGTTGAAAAAAGAATTACAAGGTATAGGTGGAGAAGAGGCACAAGAGCGTCTTGATGCATTGGGGTCCAACTTTGATGCAATTGAAGCTTGGATATCATCGGAAGGGGAAAACTGGAATCTCCAAGATTTACGTGATGAGCATAGACGGGTGTTTAGCAATGTCATCGCATTGGATTGCCCGCCATACGAAACGTTGTTTGGAAATGATCATGTCTTTGGTCAGTCATACGTAATGGGGGACATTGCCGGATTTTATAGTGCCTTTGGCCTTCAGCTTTCTCCCGATATTCATGAGCGGCTTGATCATTTGAGTGTGGAATTAGAATTTATGCATTATTTGGCATATAAGGAATCCTATGCCATTCTTCATGATGGGGCAGAGAAACTTAAAACAGTCATTGAAGCAGAGAAAAAATTTGTTAAGGAGCATATCGGTCGTTGGGTCCCGTTATTTTCAGGGATGTTAAAAAGAAAAGCCGATTACGGTTTTTATAAAATTTTAGCTGATTTCACGTCACAATGGATGGCATTCGATATTGCGTTTTTGGGAGTCACTCCTCAGCCATATTCAGAGACTGATTATCGACCGGCGACGTACAATAATCCGGAAGGTCAGACTTTTGAATGTGGGGCTCAGGATCAAGGTAACGAATTAAGCCTACTCATGAGTGAAGTAGGCGCTGATGCGTTTTTGGATAAGGAAAGCGGAGCTTCAGGGCAATCTGGAAATGCATAATATTGATAATATTGAATAATTGTTTTTGAGAGTGACAGGTTTGAGGAGACAGGTTGTTAGAAGTCTTTTCGGTTTTAATCTTTTATCAAAGGAGGATGCGTCATTATGAGATTGGTGCAGACGCGTAACAAACGACTGGTGTTTGGCGTTCTTCTGTCTGTCCTTGTGGTATGTGTTGGGTTGACCATGGGACAGATTCCGTTAGCCGTCTCGCAACCGGTAACGATTCCGGTTGGAAAAATCACTGGCCCAATTCCAATGGATGCGGCCAATCCCGTATGGGAATCCGTGCCTGGTATCGTTGCTCCGTTAAGTGGGCAGACGATAACGACCCCAATGCACCCGAACATCTCGGTGAAAACTGTGATGATCAAAATGGCAACAAATGGCGAGGAAATCGGCGTTTGGGCCAACTGGGGTGATCAAACATTAAATAACACCACCATTGGTCCGCAGGATTTCAGGGATCAAGTGGCTGTGCAATTTCCTGTACAAACTGCAGGCGCTCCTCCATTCCAATGTATGGGTCAGTCAGGTGGGACTGTCAATATTTGGCGATGGAATGCGGAATGGCAAAAGGATCTGGGCGCCGGAGTAGCAGGTATGTGGGATGTGGATAATCAATATCCTTCAATTGCCTGGGATTATTACTATGAGGAGCCAGCTGGTGGTGTGACTTATCCTGATCGTATTGGCCGAAGCTTAGGGCCATTCAACCCTGGTATTTGGTCGGGCAACATCATGTCAGACCCTAACATGCGTGTGGGATCGGTCGAAGATTTAAATGCAAATGGGTTTAGTACGTTAACTACGCAAGCATCACAAGACGTGGTCGGCAATGGATTATGGGAGCCATATGGTTCCTTGAAAGGTGGCTGTTGTAGCGGACCAACATGGCGTGTGGTGATGAAGCGTAGCCTTAAGACACAGGATCCTAATGATGTCCAATTTGCGGCAGGGGCCAGCTTCCCGGTAGCTTTTGCGGTCTGGGATGGTTCCAACGTAGAACGGAACGGGATGAAAGGGATTTCGACTTGGTTTACGGCTCAAATGCCAAACTAGGTTCAAGCCTTTTCTGAGCAAGTCCTTTATCATTCAGGACTCTGACTGAGTTAAAAAACCTCCGGTAATGGACTCCAGTAATGGGGGAAGTTACCGGAGGTTTTTTTTTGCAGGATACATATTCCTTGTCAAAAGATATAAAGGTTTATGCGACAAGAAATGGCAAATTGTTGCATTGAAGAGAATCCGGCGTGTATAAATTTAGAATAGATATTATTTGCGTTTCTTATTATCCCCATCACCTGGGAGCCGCGTTGTGAAAATTTCTCTTTTATTTCCTCCGAGTTGGCACCCCTCTCAGCCTTATTTGAGTGTGCCCTGTCTTTCCGCCTTTCTTGAGAAATCCGGGGTTCCAGTTCATCAGCAACGTGATTTAAATATGGAATTACTTGATAGAGTTCTAACTAAAGACTTTGGGTTAGATGTTCACCCTCGGTTAGTTGATTTGGTGAAAAGACTCGAACAGTCGGTTTCTGGAGAAACCGGCCACGGGAGTAAGGAGCACTACGCTCGCGTCGTTGAATCGCTTGACCGATTTCCTTATTTGATAGATGAAATTGAGCCTGTTAAAAAATCGTTGCGTGGTGAAGAGTTTTACGATCTTGATCGGTACAGAGAATGTCTGTTTTTGATTGATCGGTGGTTAGATGTTGTCTCTTCTTTATATTTCCCAACGAGGATGACGGTGGTAGACAACCAATTTGCGTATTCAATTTATTCTTCCCGCGAAATTCTTCAAGCTATATATGATGAAAATCAAAATCCGTATCTTGAGCTTTATCGGAAATTCTTCCTTCCTGGCTTTGGTCAAGATATTCCGGACTTTGTTGGGGTTTCCATTACTGCCACATCACAGATCATACCTGGTTTAACTCTTTGTAAATTAATTAAGGAAATCCATCCTGAGGTTCACGTAACGGTCGGGGGAAGTATTTTTACGAGGTTGGTGGATAATCTCAGACGGTGTGACCGATTATTTCAATTGACCGACGATTTCATTGTATTTGAAGGTGAAACTGCCCTGTTGGAACTCATAAATCAGTTAGACGGGAAAAAAGACTTTAGTAAAGTACCGAATCTCATCTGGCGGCAAGATGGAAAGATTATTGTGAATCAGCCTTTTTACTCTGAAAATCTGGCGGAGCACCCGGCCCCAAATTATGATGGGTTTCCCTTGGGTGAATATTTAGCACCTCATACCGTGTTGCCGGTGCAATTTTCTAGAGGATGTTATTACAAGGACTGTGCCTTTTGTGCCCTGACGTTGGATCATCAGAATTTTCGGCAAAAAGATCCGAAGAAGGTCGTTGATGAATTAGAAGAGCTCTCCCGCAAATATGAAACACCCTATTTTTTCTTTACCGACGAATGCCTGGCCCTTTCGCCAACCAAGCGACTGTGCAAGGAACTGATTCATCGAGGGTTGGATTTACAGTGGACGGCCGAGTTGCGATTTGAGAAAAATTTGTCTCGCGAGTTACTAGCCTCAATGCGGGAGGCAGGATGTCAGAAAATTGTATTTGGGTTGGAAACCTATAATGCCCGGTTGATGGATTTCATGGTGAAGGGGATTACCCAAGAAAATGTTGATCGGATCTGTTCAGATTGTGTTGATCTTGGGATTGCGGTGCATTGCTATGTGATCGTGGGATTTCCGACTGAAACGGAAGAAGAGTCCTTGGAAACGTTGAATTTTATTGTCAAAAATACGAAACTTCATTCTTCCTATGGGTTTTCCTGTCAACCGTGTCTGTTTGATCTAGAAAAGGAAGCCCCCATTATGAGTGATCCAGGGGGGTATGGAATTCAACGGATTATGCGGCCAGCCTCGGAAGATTTGAGCTTAGGGTTCTTTTATGAAGTCAAATCAGGAATGACTCCGGAGCAGGCTGAAAAAGTGTATCAACATGTGTATGAAAAGATCAGCGAAGTTGTCTGTGAATTGCCATTTAATTACTCCATGGCGGATGGTTTGTTATATATTACCCGTCATAACAAACAGCTTGCGGCACAACCATCTAGCGTCTAAGTAAGGTATCCTGGAGAATCTAGTCACCTCATCCGCCTGTGCTTCAATACCTGAAGTTTTAAATAATGATTTCTACTACTGAAAAACCTCTGGAAAGAATAGACGGCCCAGGACTTCTTTTTGAATGGGGTCTCAAGAGTTTGCTGTTTGCCGCCTTTTTTGAGTTGGTGTTGTATCGGCTGGTTTCACGGTTGGGTATGCACCTTGGCAAGTTAGCCGAAAAATATGAAGCGGTCAGGATCGGATTTCGCACACTCTCCTCTTTGGGGTTTGTGCTGTTGAATATGACCGCCATTCTGGTTTTTCTGATTTTAGGGATTTTGCTGGTTCAAAAAGTACGGACAAGCCTATGGGTTGGAGAGTGGGATAAGGTCGTTATCCCCTTGTCAGCCTTGTTGGTAGTCTGCACGGTGGGCTATTTAATCTTTCCTCCGGTCATGGTTGGCACGATTGTCTATAATATTTTGGCGTTTGGGTTGCTCGTTTTCCTTGTGATGGAATTTTGGGCTACTCACCGGGTGTTTAGCCAAAGGCTCATGGTCGGTAGTTTTTTCCTGGGGATTAGCGGATGGCTGTATTATCAAACGATGTCTACGACTTATGGCTGGCTCAACATTTTTGATGCCCCACCCCTAGTGCATGAAGCCAATAGGTTAGGGGAAGCCTTAATGGTTCTTTCAAGCATCTTGGTGTTTTGGGCTTACGGGAGCACCTCAATTATCACCAAAAATAAGCAACAACGCCGGTGGGGCTTTATCTTGTTAATCAGCGGGGGCAGTGCATTTCTAGCTCTACTTTTCATGGATTTTTTCCTTTCTCTCTGGAACCCTGTGGTGGCGAAAGAAGTCAGAAAGGCTGGCGAGGGGATAGGCTGGATTTTTCAAATGGGGATGGGCTATACCTTTTACCTCCCCTTCGCATTTTATGTGTTGGGCTTTACCTGTTGGGCCTATACCGTGATTAAGTTGGTGTTGATCGGCCGCTTAGCGGGATATGGGCTTGGTCTTATGTTTATGGCGGGCTATGCGCTGCAATTATCACATTTGACCTTGATGGTAGTGCTTGGGTTAATGTTATTAAACATCGATAAAAAAGGAACTTTAGGGAAACTTCGTAAGAAAATTCAAGACGGGGTAGCCTATCAACCAATTCGTCCCGTTTACGGGCAAACACAGTAGGTTAGGACACACGCAATGGAAGAACAAAGTGCTGGAAGTCAAACGATGGAACCGCAGGCGGGTGAGGCGACCACAGTAGAACGGCCATTAACGGTTGATGAGGAAATTGCTGAGATTGAAAAGTTGCTGAGCGAGGAGCCGGACGACTTCCAAGCACGGTGTCGGTTAGGGGAGCTCTATTTCAATAAAGGGCGGATGGATGAAGCCTTGGCGGAGGTAAAAAAATCGATTGAGATGGCAGAAGGCATTCGGGTAGAAATGGATCGGTCTCTGGCTATGTACTACTCGAATCTGGGTACGATCTATGGAACGAAGGGGATGTTGGATGAGGCCACGGCTCAATTTAAACGAGCCCTGGAATTAAACCCCTATGATGTCCTTGCTCTTTTTAATGTCGGGCGACTCTACCATGACAAAAATGCATTTCTGGAGGCCAAAGAGTATTTTGAACGCCTAATCGAAATTTCACCTGAGGATCCGATTGCTTGGTATAACTTGGCAGGGGTGTATGAAAAATTGGATGACCCGCAAGTCTCTGATTTTAATACCTTGGACATGGCAATGCAGGCCTATATGAAGGTCTTGCAGTTTGATCCAAGTCATCTTGAGTCGAGTTTTAAGCTTATGGAGATTGCCTTAAACCTCAAGAAACCTGATATGGCAGTTAAGATCATGGAAGATGCCGTTGAAAATAATCCTGATGAACCATTGGCCTATTATAATCTGATTAACACCTATGAAAAGTGTAAGATGTTTGAGCAAGCGGAAGAGGCCAGGAATCGTCTCAAGGACCGGTTTAGCAAGCGTTCACGGGAAACGGTAAAAAAGTGATACCCCAACAAGGAGAGGTACCATGTTTGGAAGCTTAGGTTTTACAGAATTAATTCTCATCCTCATGATTGTGCTGATTATTTTTGGCGCGGGGAAATTGCCGCAATTGGGGGAAGGAGTCGGAAAAGCGATAAAAGGGTTCAAGAAATCTGTCCAAGAGGCAGAGGCGTACGATCTGGATCCGCAGGCTCAGGCGGAAAATACGGCATCGGCTGGTCAGGGCAATGCTCAACCGCAAATCTCACAACCTATGCATACCGCCTCAGCGGAACCGGTCACCCCAACGCAACCGGAAACAGTCCAGTCCGCTCCTCATGAAGAGGCGGCTGCGCCTTCTAAGGCCTAGTTCTGTCTGAACGGTTATGAGGCCAAAGTCTTCACCGTCGTGGTGGTTGTTTTATCGGATAGATAAACGTTAAAGGGTAAATTTTCTATGAGTACAGAGACCGCATTAGAAATTGGGGTGATTGAAACCTTTGCCGGCAATGGAAAATCCAGGAGTACAGGTGATGGCAAGCGAGCCGTGAAATCTGGAATTCCGCTGCCTAACCATATCACCGTTGATCGGGATGGGCGGTTTTTCTACATTGCGGAATCCGGTTCTGACCGAATCAGGCGAGTGGACATGGAGACAGGTCTCTTGCACAACTTCGCGGGGACCGGTGAGACATGTTATAGCGGCGATTACGGACCTTGTGGGGAGGCGGGGCTTTATCTTCCATTAGATGTCTTGTGTGATTCACACAATCATATCTATGTCTGTGATTCAGGTAGTAATCGAATTCGAAAAATTGACGCGGACACAGGAATTATTACAACCATTATTGGGACGGGGCAGTGGGGATTTAATGGGGATGGGCCGGCACTGGAGTGCAATTTAACATATCCTGCCGCCATAGCAATCGACGATCAGGATCATCTTTATATTGCAGACACACAAGCCCATCGTATTCGACATTATGATCCTCAGACAGGAATGCTCACGACGATTGCTGGGTGTTGGACGGCAGAAGATGATGAACGCGTGAGTCCTCTGACTGCACAAAACCTTATCGTCCTTTCTGGGGATGCGATTGGAATAGATTTTAGCAACGATGAAGGTTTACTGCGTCCGCGGTGTTCTGATGGCTTAGATTTGACATTATATCTTGACGATGGAAAGCCAGCGTTGGAGTGCAAGTTGTACGACGTGGTCGATATTGATGTGGACCGACATGGAGATCTGTATCTCACGGATAAGGGCACAAACCGCATTCGAAAACTAGATAGGAAAACGGGCATGATGTCCACCGTGGCTGGGATCTGCCGCTATGGGTTTGACGGTGATGGAAAATTAGCGGTGAAATCCATGCTCAATGTCCCGGAAGGCGCTGTAGTAGACTCAGATGGGAATGTTTATATTTCCGATTCGATGAACCACCGGGTTCGAAAAGTCGATAGCCAAACCGGTGTGATTACAACCATCGCGGGAAATGGCGATAGTGGCTATGATGATAAAAATATGGGTGGGTGTGGTGCCGCTCGCTTTGTGGCAAAAGAAGACGCTGGGATGCTGAAACATGGTGATGGCCTCATTGCCATTGAGGCGATTGTGAACACTCCAGCTGGATTGACTTTGGACTCTCATGGGAATTTATACATTTGTGAGCGGAATGAAAATAAAATTCGTCGAGTAAAAATACGATAACGGGCTATCTGATTTTTCAATACGGATTGGCTGTATTCGGTATAGGTATTCCTGCCCCAGTGAGATTAAATAAATTGCTACGTCACTTGTTGGTTTTGGAGTGTATCACTCGTTTTGCTCCTTTTCCTTCATCAAGAGGGTGGGATTTTGTTATTTCTTTTTGGCCATTTTCGGTCGAAACTCTTGTAACGTTCTTCCCGGTTTGTACTCCACATCGCTCTGCATTCCAAATGATAGAATGCTGTAATTTGAGACACACGCATTCACGTAAAAAATTATTTTCTAGAATGAATATCTACCGCAATGCTAGCCTGACCTCCTATCATTCTTAAAGAATCAATGCGTTGAATCTTTAAAAATTCCAAAGGAACTGACGATTGAACACAATACGAGCCAGAAGACGGATAAGTCTTTTTGGGATTTTTGCCCTGGCAGTATTATTCGGGTTGACTTGGTATCAAATCCCCCTTGTCAGTTCTCAGGGCATGGTTGTTAGGGCTCATTTCTCAGAAGGGAAAGTGCCTACTCACCCTTCTGATCCGGCGTGGGAGACCGTGGCTCCTCTCCCTGTTCCACTAAGCGGCCAAATCATTACCAGGCCGGTATGGCCAGAGCCCAGTGCGCGAGCCCTCTCCATCCGGTCAATCCATAACGGGCAAGACCTTGCGTTTTTGTTGGAATGGCAGGATGCCACTATCAATGAATCCTTGACCCCTGGGGTTTTCAGAGATGGGGTTGCGGTGGCCCTTCCTCTGGGAGATGCCCCGGCCTTTTTTTGCATGGGGCAACTCGATCATTATGTGAATATTTGGCATTGGAAAGCCGACTGGCAAAGCGACGTGGATCGGCGTGCCGAGCGAGCCAAGGAATCTAAACGTGGGCAATCGGGGCCTCGTCGGTTCGAAGTCATACCGCGTCGGCCGTCATCGGTCGAAGACCTTGTGGGAGGGGGATTTAGCACCTTAACCAGCAAAGAAGAGCAGGGGCGAATCCAAGGGCAAGCCGAGTGGAAAAGCGGCGTGTGGCGGGTGGTCATGAAACGGCCGTTGACGTCTACGGGAGATGACTTGGACAATGAAGCGATGCTGGTTCCTGGGCGAATGCAAGCGGTAGCCTTTGCGGTTTGGAATGGAGAAAATAAGGAGCGGAATGGTCAAAAATCTGTCGCCTCCTGGATGCAATTACTCATTGATCCTGTCCAGACGTCATCTCAACATGGGGCAAAAGCGTTTGGATCCACACCTCGACCATGATGAAGATCTTAAGAATGGAGAGGATTCGATCTACAGTCGGAATGCAATTTTTCTTAAGTTTCTGGTTCCTTTGGCTTGGGCTGGTTGTTCTTCAACCAGAAGCATGTGGTCAGTCCCCAAATGAGAATATGACCAATGAGAAAGCCATGGTATTAGCGGAAAAATTTGGGATCGATGTGGGGGAAGTGGACGAGGAGATCAAGGAAATTCTTGGATTGACCAAAGTTGAAGGTGTGGTGGTGTTTGCCGTCATTGGGGGATCTCCTGCCGAATTATCAGGGATCAAAGTGAAAGCGATCATTAAGGAAGTTGATAAGTATGAAATTAAAACGCTCGTAGATTTGGGAGCGGCCTTGGAACAGACCCTCCCCACAAAGAATTTTACCGTTGCCACGTATGAACCTGCTGATCCCAATAACCAAGGGGTCACAGGAGGGCTCAATTTTCATTTTGTGCGAGTTCTTCAGGATTAAATCACCGGCATGAAGAATCTATTGGGAAATTTCTTTCGGTTGTTGGATATGCCACATCTTCGCAACCGATGCATCCTAACGTCCATTCTAGGGGTTTTTTGCTTTTCTGGGGTCGTGTTTGCTCAACAGCAAAGCACGGTTGGTGAAGGAGAAGATTCCTGGATTGAGGAAATCGAGCAAGTTTTTATCCCTTCTGAACAATGCAAGCAATGTCATGACCGGCATTATGAAGAGTGGAAAGGGATGCGTGAGCAGACCATGGACTTGAAGACCTTTGGCCGGGTGGATGGTGCTCTTCTTCATGGAACGGCTCTCACCTCTCCGGTGTTTAAAACCGTCTTAGGTCTTTGGCTTCTCACGAAGCCAAATCAGGAACAACGCACTCGCTGTCTTTCTTGCCATGCTCCTGCGGTGACCGTGTATCCACAGCACACTGATCGCATTATTGATCAGGTGATGAAAGGAGGAAAGCAGGTCAAAATAGAAGGCATTAGTTGTAGTGCCTGTCACCTCATTACGGGCATTCAAGAAAACGCGTATGGTCATCCCACATTCAAAATTGAAGCCGGGGCCACTTTTTACGGATCTTATGCCGAACCGGAAGAGAACCTCGTGCATGCATCTGGTCAGGCGGATATTTATCGAGGGGCACATTACTGTGCATCCTGCCATTTCGATAAGGTGAAGGATGTAACCCGCCCTGATATCCCTGGGGACATTCTCAAGGGCACCATTTGCCAGGATTGTCATATGGAGCGCTCTACAGGGAGCTCAACCTCTCAACGGGGAGCCCTCAATCGGCCGATCGGGCGGCATTGGTTCCAAGGTATTGTGATTCCTGGGATTATGCTGAGTAATAGAAATTTACAAGCCGAATGGTTCTCGAGGGTGGACATTGAGGCTAAAAAGGTCAATGGGCAGGTTGAGGGAGAAGTGCTGGTACGGAATGGAGCCTTGCCTCATACCTTTCCAGGTGGCGATCCAGTGTTAAAACAATTTTTTGTCACGATCACCCTGAAAGATAAAAATGGACAGCTTATCGATCAATATCAGGAACGGTTTGGCCGTACATTTGAGGAGCTGCTTCGCGGTCCGATCCCCCGACCATTTGTCAATGGAGGCACCACCAGACATATTCCATTTACCTTGAAAGTTCCCCAAGATTCAGAGGCTTTCCTGATTGAAGCCTCCGTGAGTTATTCCCTCATTCCTGAGCCCTCTAAGGATCTTGCCACGAAGTTCCTTGAAAGCCTGGTCACCGATAAAGAGCGAGAGGCTGCAGAACGCATTATCAAAGATTATTCTTCCCCACGGCTCCTCACATTTCGCACGATGAATTTATAGGCAGGCGGAATGTTCAGGTTTTTTGTTGAATAACATAAAAGGGTAGTCTGATGAGCAAAAGCTACGATGCAAAAACCCCCAGGTGGGAAGCTATTAAGGGGGGTACGTTCTTTTTGTTGTTGGGAATTTTTCTGCTGGCGGCGACTCCTCTTAGCTCTGTTGCAGGTGAATCGGCTTCAAGCAAAAAACCATTAGAAAAATCATTTCCTAATTCTGAAAAATGTAAACGCTGTCATCTTCGGGTCTTTGAAGAATGGGAAGCTTCAGCTCAATCGCGTTCTATTGTCACCGCCCCCTTTCGAGTGACCTTGGACCAGTTTCTGGCTTCAACCGATGAAAAAGATCACGCAATGTGTTTTCGTTGTCATGCTCCGCACATTCTCGAATATGGCGATCACTTATCGCGTTTTATTAAAGAGGTCCAATCAAAGGATCCTCAGATGGATGGAGTCGGATGCCCTCAATGCCATCTTATTCAGGATGTGGACATGAAATCGCACCCTCCAATACCAACATTTCAATTGGGAACGACGATTTTCGGAGGATATGATAAGGCCGCTCAGAACTTGGCGCATCAATCGCAGAAGCTTGATCTCTATCGAGAGTCCAAATTCTGCGTGACCTGTCACGATTCACTCCCAAAGACCAGCTCCTCTGCCAAAGACCTCCCTGGTTGGCTTGGATCTTGGGAAAAGACCAAAGCTGAAAGCAGTGGAAAGCCCTGTCAAACTTGTCATATGCCAGAAGCGATCGATGAATCCGCTAATGGGGAGAAGGTCAGGAAGGTCGCCAATCATAGCTTCCCTGGGAGATTTGGAAAGGTCCGTGCGGAAGCTGTTACCTTGGACTTTACCACCGAAGCCACGGCTGCCACCTCTCAAGTCCAGGTCAGTATTCAGAGCCTCGTCCCGCATAATTTGCCGTTGCCGCATCCCGGGTGGTCTCGGGTGGTCGTTGATCTTTCTATTTTTGGGAAAAATCTCAAAAGGGTTTACAATGAACAACGTTTTTATGAGCGGATATTTGGCAATGCGGAGGGAAAAGAGTCGGTTTTTGATTTTGAGGCAAAAAATGTATTACACGATACCCTTCTTAAACCTGAAGAAATGCGGATAGAGGTCTTCACGTTTCCCACACCACAAGATGCGCCTTCCATGGATGTGGTAGTGACCCTCACGTATGCCCCTGTCCACGGACCTCAGGATTTCCTTGACAAGGTTGAACAAGGAGCGGCGCTTGGGAAAAAGGATAAGGCCTTTCAATCCGTCCAAATTGCCCAAAAGAAGATGAATGTTCCTCTCAAAAAGTGACTGAGGCTGGGTGAAGATGAGCCGTTAGGAAGTCACGGCTCCCAGGGATGCCGAAGAAACCAGCTTGGCGTATTTCGCCATGACGCCAGTTGTATATCGTGGTGCTGGTGGAGTCCATGTGGCCAAACGGGCTTGAATGTCCTGATCTGAAAGTTCAACATCCAATCGCCGCGCAGTAATGTCGATATGAATAAGATCTCCGTTGTGAATCGCCGCAATCGGTCCGCCTTTTGCGGCTTCAGGGGCGACGTGTCCAGCCATGAAGCCATGAGTGGCTCCTGAAAAGCGTCCGTCCGTCAGAAGGGCAACGGATTCGCCCAATCCTGCACCAACAATGGCACTCGTCACTCCCAACATCTCCCGCATCCCTGGTCCGCCTTGTGGTCCTTCATAGCGGATAACGACCACATCCCCGGCCACGATTCCTCCTTGTTGGACTGCCTGAAACGCATCTTCTTCGCAATCGAAGACTTTGGCCGGGCCGTGGTGTGCTAATTTGGCATGACCAGCCACTTTTACAACACAGCCTTCCGGGGCGAGATTGCCTTTCAGAATGACAAGTCCCCCTGTTGGTTTAATAGGATGAGAAGGGGGAAAGAGAACTTTTTGACCTGGGGTTTCCTTGGCCGTGGAAGCTTCTTCCGCCAAGGTCCGTCCCGTGACGGTGATTTGGTCTCCGTGGAGATGCCCAGCTTCCAAAAGCCATTTTGCCACCAGTGGGGTGCCTCCCGCTTGATACAAATCCACAGCCATGAACTGACCTCCTGGCTTCAGATCAGCTAGGAGCGGGACTTGACGGTTAATGACATCAAAATCGTCAATATTTAAGGGGAGCCCCATTTCATGGGCAAGGGCTAAGAGATGGAGGACGCCATTGGTGGATCCGCCGGTTGTGGCGATTGCCGCGATGGCATTTTCCAATGCTGAGCGAGTGATGATATTCCGTGGCCGAAGATCATTTTTCAGGAGGTTGATCAGGATTTTTCCGCAATCCTTCGCCACCTGGTGTTTCCTGGGGTCGAGGGCTGGCACGCCATTGAATCCCAAGGGGGAAATTCCTAAAAACTCAAACGCAATCGACATAGTATTCGCCGTAAATTGACCACCGCAGGCGCCGGCACCTGGGCAGGCTCGTCGTTCTAACTCAATTAGCTCTTCCGTCGTCATTTTTCCTTTGGCGTGGGATCCCACAGCTTCAAAGACATCTTGGATCGACACTGGTTTCCCATGGAATTCTCCAGGCATGATGGAGCCCCCATAGAGCATGATTGAAGGAAGATTGAGCCGGGCCAAGGCCATCACACATCCCGGAATGGTTTTGTCGCAACCCGATAAGGCAATGACTCCGTCAAACAGATGTCCTCGAACCACTAACTCAATGGAATCCGCCACCACTTCTCGGCTAATCAGCGAGGCTTTCATGCCCTCCGTCCCCATGCTGATCCCATCTGAGACCACGATCGTGTTGAATTCGATCGGGGTCCCTCCCGCCTCACGAATCCCTTGCTTTACACTCGCCGCAAGATCACGGAGGTGATAATTACAGGGGGTGATCTCAGACCAGGTATTGGCGACCGCGATGAGAGGCCGAGTAAAGTCGTCGTCGGTCAAGCCGACGGCCCGGAGCATCGCACGCGCGGGGGCACGGTCCGGTCCCTCAGTGAGAGCCCGGCTATTGTTCTTCAACGTTTTTGACATGAAAAAGCGCTCCTTCGATCACAACCGTTTATGAATGGAATATAGGGTCAATCAATGATTCGATGCCTGAATGTCTCATAACTCTAGGAAAAGGGTCAATGCTGGAGGGACAAAAGATTGGCAAGTAATTTCAGCCATAGCAATCATGATTTCCATCTCAATCAGCATGAGGAGGGAATATAGAGGACGGCGAGACAGGCAGGCTTGTCTGCTGAAATGGAAGGAGTGCGGCTTCGCTCGTGAAGTTCCTAGGAGGCGAGTTTACGAGATGTCACCGAGGTAAGGTAGCGCTGTAACCGGAGCTTCCCTCCGGTTCCTGCTGATGGGGGAGTACACAATATGAGCCAATATGGATTGGTAAAATGATAGGTGTCTCCATGACGGTAGGACTCTAGAAGCTGTCGTAATCTGGGCTGCTGGATCCAGATTGGCAGTGGGGTTGAATCCATGACGGATTGTTGGAGGTATTGTTCCAAGAGGCGATCATGGCGGATTGAAATGCTATGGGTGCAGGCTACTTCTCGAATGGTGGAGATGGCTCCCAATTTTTCTAAACCAGCAACCACCGATTCCGCAGAAAGATAGGGCATTGGGGCATGAGGGGAAAATTCTTGAAAGAAGGTCTGATGCGCTTGTGAAAAAAAGGCTTCTTGTTTGGCGAGGACAATGCATGCAGTTCCCCGAAAGGGGTGTAGAGCTCCGATGAGCCGGGACAAGGAAGCATGGAGGGAGGCATGATCCAAACAATAGAGGGACTGAATGGCCCATGCCACATCGTAGGAACCTGGAGCCAGGACATTTTCAGCATGCTCCCATGTGGTTTGCCAGGCATTTCTGGGAAGAAAGGGCTGATGGAGAGACTGGTTGCAGGTGGAGAGACAATACCGGGAAGGGTCCAAATAATCATAATGAAGACAGATTGTTGACGGAAGACGCGCCTGCAACATCATTGGAAATCGTCCGGTTCCACATCCAATGTCTAATACTTGATAGTCTGAGTTGTGCTCCGGGAACAGCGAATCCCAATTCACGGCACCCAAGATTTTTGTGTAATCGTCTTCCACAATTGAAAACCAGGCTTCTGGGTTTAAGGCGCCCTTTTGGTAATAACGAAGCGATCGGGCGAGGTTCGAGTTCATTGGTTGTTTGGGGTAAGGCAGTTGAGAGGTGTCCATGGGGTGGCTCCTGGTAAGATGCGAAGGGTAAAAGTGGGCTCTTCAGTAGTCACTCCAAGCAAATATGGTACCGGTATCCTGTTTGGGCCGAGAGGGGAAGAAAGCTATGGGTTTTCATGAAAATGGAAAGTAAGGAAAGGGAAGGTCCTTCCGCCAAATCGGAAAAAATTCCTGAAAGAGGAAAAATCTGCAGGTTGCCTCTCGGCATCAGGAGGCCGGATCTTTGCACATTGATTGGGCTAAAAAGGAAATATGACACGCCAAATGATTCATAGAATCAAAAGACATGTGACAGGCATGAGTCAGGTGATGCACCAGTGCGACCAAAGTAAAGTCTCGCGGATCTGGTTGACTTTATGGGTAGGGGTGGTTCTCACGCTCGCAGGATTTTCCACTGTGAGTGGAAGTGAAGAAAACCTGGAGAATCGGTCCCTGGCGAGATTAGAGGATTTTGAGCCAATTCAGAAGGAGAAGATGAGCGCTCGATTAGCCTATATGAATACAGAATGGGCCCTTAGTCGTACATTTTTTGTTCATCGTGATGTTGCCCCTCCCCAGTCATCACCAGAATTTTCTTCAAAGGGAACTGGTTCGGTCTTGGTTGGTTCCGTCATGGCCCTCTTAGCCACGTTTGAAGGTGTCAATGTTCTCCCGCCTGATGGGACCTCCCAGGCCAATCAACTGATTCATGGCCTCATTCAATTGCAGTCGGCCTTAGTCAGATCGGAAGCTTCAGAGTTGAGTGACTATCTATCAGAAGCGGTTGATGACCGGTTTGAAATGGAAGATGCGGCGCTTTTGCCGTCGATTCACCAGAGTGGTCTGACATCCAAGGTGTTAGAGGCTCTCCTGAGCTATGACAAAAAAGTGCCAATTTGGAATCAGCCTGCTATTGCTCACACCTTTCAACGCTACAATGTTTCTCGACTAGATTGGGAATTGATAGAGAAAGTCTTTGCCCAAGCCGACGCAGCCTATCGTAGAAAAGGGTCTTCCATCCATGATGCCTATGAGCAGTGGCGATCACAGATGCGGGGAGGCCGGTCATGAAGATGCATGAATTAATTGAGGAAAACTGGTTTTCCGGTTTGTGCCGATCGGTAACACGCATCGGCAAGTTCTACTGCTTGTAACCCATCTTTTGCGGTAACCGGCATCGGACTTCCGGTTCGAATCGCCTGACAAAAGTCTCTAAGCACCTCAACCAACGTTGCACAGGGAGGACAGGGGTAGTCGGATATCTTGTTGCCGCTGGAAATCTTTCGAACGATGCCGGTTGTCCAGTCGGCTAATGCTTGTCCTTCCGCACCCATGATTTCTGCGCGGGTGACTCGTCCCTGGCTGACACGTGAAATGTCGAGATAACAGGGAAGTCCCCTACGAGTGATCAGTTTAATATACGCCCGATGTTCCGGATCCTGGGCCGTAGGCCGATCAATATCAGCGGATACCGAATGGACCTCATCCTGAGTGAGAACGCGGACTAGATCCAGTAAGTGAATTCCAAATTCCATGAGGGCCCCATAATTGTTCCATGACGTGTTTTTTTCAGGCGACGCTGGGCGTGTTTCGAATCGCATGGTGCAAACAAGATATTGCCATTGGCCTAAGGATGAGGCGATGTCTTGCAATTGTCGGATCGCTGGCTCGTACCGCAGAGTGTGAGCGGTCATAAAGGGGATTTTAGCTTTGGTGGCGGCCTCAACGATCCGGCGACCTTGGGACTGGTTAAGGGCGAGGGGTTTTTCCAGAAGAACGGCTTTGCCGTGTTGAATGGCTTCTAAGGCAATGGGGAGATTGAGTGAGGGAGGAGTCACGATCAGAACGGCTTGAATAGCCGAATCGGCCAAGAGATCGTGATAGTTCGGGTAAAAACGGAGGGAGTGTTCTGTAGCAAGCCGGATGCCTTCTTCCATGTTTCTTCGGCTGATGGCGATCAATCTTCCTCCCGTCTCGACGGAGAGCAAATGTTGAAGGTAACGGGAGCCGTGTCGTCCTACGCCAATCAATCCGATGGGAATGGGTTTCATGATGGCGCTGGTTCCCTCCCTTGTCCTGCGTGAGTGATGGAAAAATATAGAGAGGGTGTTCTCATCCTATGCGTATAAAACATACGGGATCGCCGACCAATGCTGTTGGATATGTCCGCTCTTCGACTTGATACGGAATGTTATGTGACCGACACCAGTGATCAACCCAGGGCATTTCCTCAACCGAGGTCGTGAGCAACCCTGGCTTGGTCAGTTTGGCCATGCAATTGGCGAATAAGCGAATTCCCGTCTCCCGTTCGTGGGTAAAGGCCGATGTGTCAAATGCTAGAGGATCCGCACGGCCGTATGAAAAAAGGACCGAGAGATTGGGGAATTCTTCCGGGTCATTCAAGACGCTGACGATCCAAAGATGATCAACGTTGCCTATCGCCGCCTCCGCCGACCCGCAGTAAAATGGTATTTCATTGTGTCCTCCAGCCTGGTTAAGGATATCCACTTCTGCTTGTCGAAGATTATAGGGGCATACCGTTCGATTCAATTCCAGGCGTTCCATGAGCAAGACGGGAATCTCTGGGACTCCCGCGCCCACATATAAACTTCGACCCAGGGGTGGTAAGCGGGCTCGGAGGGCTTTCGCAATCGCGATCCCCAGCTTTTTGCAGGGTCCTCGGCGATCCTGCCAAAACGCGTCTCCACCTTCGTCGCAATAAATCGGTCCGAGCCGATCATAGTCCAGAGCATTGTACATTCTGGTAATTTCTTGAGTCGTGGCAGGTGATAATTTTGGGGTTTTCATATCCTGTGTGGGCCTTTCAAAATGGCTCGGTTTCCTTCTTTGTACCAGGTTCGGTGGAGGAGATAACAGCTTTTACAGGAAGGTTCATTGTACTGATGCAACTCAGGAAGTTGCGTCCTGCATCAACTTGACCAAAATCACGATTTTGTGTATTGATACACTTGAATGTTCATTGGCTATCTCCCAGGGAAAGAGGCAATTCCCAAAAGGGACAAGAGTTCCTCCTATCACCGATTCCCTTCCTCTTTACTGTGTGTCATTAGGAAATGTGTTTGTAGGTTTTTCAGTATGGCAAAGGTGCTCCTCGGGTACGGTACGAAGCCTGCGCCTTTCCTATGACACCGACATATGGAGTTGTTCATCTAATGGTAGTTTTATCTCCAATAATTCGTTGCCAGAATAGCCTGTTTCCTTAGAGACCAATAGCCCAGATTCTTATGGATATTCTTCAAGAACTTCGTCGGGTGATCCGGCTAGAAGCCCAAGCTATTGCGCACCTTGAGGAGAGCTTAGGTCCTCCCTTCGAGGAGGCCGTAAAGATGCTGCAGGCCTGTCAGGGAAAAGTGATTCTCACAGGGGTAGGAAAATCCGGCCTGATTGCGAACAAAATTTCGGCCACGATGGTGTCCACCGGCACGCCTGCGGTGTTTTTGCACGGCTCTGAGGGGATGCATGGGGATATCGGGATCGTGGCGAAAGACGATATGGTGATTGCGGTGGGAAAGTCAGGGGAAAGCGAAGAATTGTTAGCACTGCTTCCGTTTATTCGAAAAATTGGCGCCCGAATTATTGCCATTACGGCGCAGGCAAACTCCACCCTGGCCCGAGGGAGCGATCTTGTTCTTGTGACGCCAATTCAAGAAGAAGCGTGTCCGCTCAATATGGCACCAACCTGTAGCACAACTGTAGCCTTGGTCTTAGGGGATGCGCTGGCCATGGCTTTGATGAAATTGAGAAACTTTCAACCTGCAGACTTTGCCTTGCTTCACCCTGGGGGCCAATTGGGAAAACGCCTGCTTTTGAACGTTGGGGATCTGATGCGAACGGGTGAAGGGAACGCCATTATTCGTCTCTCCCACACGATTCAGGTCATGCTGTGTGAGATGACGAGTAAACGTGCAGGGGCGGTTTCCGTGATTGATGATGAAGGTCGTTTATTGGGATTGATCACTGATTTTGACATTCGTCGAGTGTTGGAGGAGGGGCAAGACCTCTTTTCACTCACGATTGGAGCGATAATGAATCCAAAGCCCAGTTGGGTGTACCAGGATGAAAAAGCCATCAAAGCTCTTCAATTTATGGAGAAACGAGAAAAGCCCATCTCAGTGCTTCCGGTCCTTGATCGACAGGAAAAAGTCGTCGGCATGATTCATATTCACGATCTCATCTCCCGTGGCTTGTAACAAAGACTCGCAGTCTAGGGGATGAGCTTTGGCTCTGGGTCGAGGGGCGCGTCGTCCGAAGAAGGATACGGCGCGGGGGTTAGCATTCATGAAGATTCCTTGAATGCAGGAAGTTTGACCACCTGCGTGTTTGTCAAAACGTTTCAAGTGCTTTTGCTCACCCGTGAACGGCGATTGAGGATTGGGTTGAAGGTCAGATCCACTTGTCTCAAATGAATTGATCCGATGAGCATCCGCTTGGACGTGGGACAAGCCAACAATACTTTAAATGCAAGGCTTTTTTCCAGTTCTGGCCTTTGGACGGTTCTGGGGTGGGGGCTTTGTGCGGTCATTCTCTTAGGATTTTCTCCCCGACTGTTTCATATCCAAGAGTATTTCTTTTTCCCTCTTCTCGGTATGGCGGTACTCCTTTGCGTATCTGAGCGAAAACCTCTCTGGATCCATGCTTCGCTTCTTACTCCATTTCTCTTTTTTGTGGGATGGATTGCGTTCACGATTCCTTTTTCAATTGATCCATGGATCAGTTTGAGGGAATGGCAAAAAGTTGTGGCACAGCTTGCCGTGTTCTATGGCACTTGTTTGATTGTGCAGGAACAACGGGAAGAGTATTTTCAAAAAAAAATTCTCCCCGTTCTTCTGTTGGGAGCCATCGCGTGTTACGCCTATTCTCTTCTTGATTTTTTGGAACGAGGAGGGAATCTTTTGGATCGCACGATTCGTGCGGGTTTTCCCAAAGTAGACGGCGCAGACTTTACCTGGCTGAGTACCAATGTGTTGATGGTTTTCCCCCTGTTCATCACGGGATTCTTGGCGGTGACTGGTTCAGGGAAACGGTTGATGTTGGTCTGTGGAATGCTCCTCTCTCTCTCTGCCCTCGTGCTTTCATATAGTCGTGGTGTCTGGTTGGCATGTCTGACGCAAATAGTTGTTGGAGGGTTTCTTGTTCATAAGCGTTACACATTCAGGTTGCTGGTCATAGGAATCGCTGCATTCCTTACCCTCGGAGTCGTCCTTGGTCAATTGGGATTACATCGTGAGACCTTTGATCCCTGGACTGTCAAGGCTCGGTTGGCAGTATGGAACCTCAGTGCTGCAGATCTCCTGGACCATCCAATCATTGGAGTCGGTTATGGCGTGCCTATTTTAGAAAAGCGCCATGGACAACGCATTGTTGAATTGGAGGCTGCTAATCGAGGGATCCCAGATATTCCAGAAAAGCCACATAACTGGTATCTCATGGTGGCGACCGGGACCGGCCTGCCAGGATTGGTCTTCTTTCTTTGGTTGTTAACCAAAGTGGGAACATTCGTCTATAAAGAATTTACCAAAGCCACAACCCCTGAAAGTCGGTGGTTGCAGATGGGAATTCTTCTGATGGTCCTTGGATTTTCGATTCGCATATTTTTCGATGACAGTTTCGGCGGCAGCCATTCCTATCTGTTTTGGATACTTGTCGGGACGAGTGTGGCTTTTTCGAAGCTCAGGAGAGGAGTGGAAAAGCAAATTGTGTAGGCATAGAAGTCGTTAACTCGTAAACGTATTGAGATGGTTAGATGAATTGCGGGGGTGGCAAGTACTCCAATTTTGTTGCTTGATCAACAATCCTCTCCATCTCCTCTTTCCATGATGCCCTTCCCAATTTTTTTTGGGACGGTTTGAAGAAGGTGTATCTGCCCTGAATTGGCAAGTTCCGATGGAGCTACGCAATGACTCAATGCTTCGTTGATACTGGTGATAAAGTCCCTCAATAAAGGGTATTTCAAATTTCTTGAGATGTCGCGCTTCATTTGCAACAATGTCACTTCCTCCTGCTGGATTTCTTGCTATTTCGTCAAAAAAATTACCCCATGAAGATGTAGGTGGAATTTTCTGTATCCCCTAGCCAACGTTGGGGTTGAAGCCCCACCTGCGGAGTTACGGTGTTAAGCCGCACCGAAAATAGTGGTTCAACGCGGCTTCATTTTTCGGATAAACGCCACAGCATCAGTTTGTTATTTTTATATTGAGTCTCCGGGTTCTCTTTATCACTCATTTCCCTGTTCATCATCCTAAGATTACCTTTTTCGCTGGAGAGGTTTTCAATGTTTGTTTTCACAGAACAACCCGAAGGTTGTGGAAAGGGAATGACGTGCTGTCGTCTCATTTTATTCGCACAGTAGATGGCAATTTAGATAAAGGAGAATACGAGAAAACTATATTATACGTTGGTTGAATCTGGCGCATCCTGATTTGGATCTAAGAGAGAGGTGGCGGAGGTTTAGCCCTTATATTATCTGGATCTACCTCTTCATATTTTCTATCTATTTGGTGGATGTCTTAAGGAAGGAAACAGACAATGCGTATATTTCTGATTTTAATAAAAAGGTGTCCCAAACGTCTGACTCAACAACATATCCAATCAGAAGAATTTTCACCAGGATTTGGTGAGGGAAAGATGATTTCCTAAAACAATAAACATGAGCTTGTTTTATTCTATGATCGCTCCATCATTATCATCCTTGAGTTCACATAATAAGTGCACCACCTCACCCGTTGGCCCGCTGGTAGAATCCTGGGCCAACTCAAGGAGGAGGTGCCAAAATGACACAGCGTTATACGCAGCTGACCCAGGAAGAACGGTATTGTTTGTACACCATGAGCAAGCAAGCGACCTCCCTTCGGGCCATGGCAAAGGCCATGGGGCGGTCTCACACGACCCTGAGTCGGGAACTCAAACGGAACACCGGCCAGAAAGGCTATCGCTATCAACAAGCCCAGCACCTGGCTGAGTACCGGCACCAGGAGAAGCCCAAAGCCATGAAACTGACGGAGACGGTATGTGCGTATATCCAAGAGAAACTCCAAGCCTGGTGGAGCCCGGAGCACATTCGTGGGCGGTTACGGTTGGAACAGGCCATCTCGATCAACCCGGCAACCGTCTATCGGTTCGTACTCAAGGAGAAGCAACAAGGGGGACAGCTCTATCGTGGCTTACGTCACCAAGCGAAGCCTCGACGCCAACGCTATGGCGCCAAGGATTATCGTGGGACAATTCCCGGCCGAGTGGATATTGCGGACCGTCCCGCCGGGGTGGACACCCGGTCGCGAGTGGGGGATTGGGAAGCCGATTTGATCATCGGCAAGGACCACCACGGAGCGATCGTGACCTTGGCGGAGCGGCGGTCCCGACTCTTTCTGGCCTTGCCGATCCTGCGAAAAACCGCAGAGTTGACGACCCAGGCCATCACCACCCTCTCTTAGCGGCGTGGAAGGACTGGACCCACACCATCACGTATGACAATGGCCGGGAGTTCAGCGGGCATGCCGCCATTGCCCAGGCGTCAGACTGCCAGGGATTCTTTGCCCGGCCGTACCACAGTTGGGAGCGGGGCTTAAATGAGAATAGTAATGGGTTGCTACGGCAATATTTCCCCAAGGGGATGAGGCTGAACAAGGTGTCGAAGGAGGAGGTCTTCGCCGCGGTGGAGGCCATGAATCATCGCCCCCGCAAGTGTTTGGGGTTTCAAACCCCATGGGAAGTGTTCACGCAGCTGACTCAACCAAATAGAACTGGACGAGCCCGTGGTGCACTTATGGGTTGAATTCGCCATCTTTGCCTATGATAAAGGAGTGAATAATAAGATAAGGGATAGGAAAGGTGGTTATCCGTAAACATTTAAAAAAAAGATCTGGAAAGGATTTGAAATTCTCGAAATAGCCAAAAAACCAGCATTCCGAATCGGAACAATGGGTATCGAATTTTTCAACGTCGTCGAAAAACTTGTCTATGTTACAATCCTTTTACATCAGTTGTCGGAAGATGTCTTTTGTTTCTTCAAATCTGGAGCGACTGGGCATCCTATTCTGTAAAATCCTTTACCATTTTCGAAAAACAGCCGGGCTCCTAACCGCTCTATTCGACACTTACCTCACATAACGCACTTGGAAAGAAGGAATCCAGGGAAATAATCGTAGTAGAGCCAAACGTGGCAGATGTTTTGCTGTACTTAAGTCGGAAGGTAGCCATCGTTTTTGGTACCCAGCATCAATTCATATATAACTCATGGTTGTTCCGGGATTGTCCAGTCATGAAAAACGACTCAATTTCTGTAGAGACACAAAGGAGGTGGTTACAGGGAGAACCCTTGATGCGTTCTGTGAAATCGGGTATTTTGATTTCTTATCCCCCTAAACATTTCAATACGTTCGAGCGGGAAGCATGCAATACATACAGTATGCAGTCATATGCATACTTTTTAAGTGTGTTCTAAACATTGTCCAGGAAGGATATTTTTGTGGAGGTATAGTGAAACGAACAGCTTCCATCAAAGATATGGTCTAATTCCTGGAAAAAAAGAAAGGCGGATTTATGAAAAGGGATACGTGTCGGACTTCAGGGTGGGTAGCGGGCTCACTTGCGGCTATGTTGGTCATGGGGACGGGGTCTATGGCCTCGGCGGCGGGGTTTACGGCCTATAATGACCTGGCCTGGGGCACCGGCCAACTGGAAACGAATATTACGAAGATCACCTCACCCGTTGGCGGCTCTGGCTTGCCCAGTAACGGCCTCCTGAAGGATTTTGCCACTGGACTGGATACCGGCGTCACCCTGACCGTGAGTGGGGGCTCATTTGACCCCATCAATACTGATGCAGAAATTGTGGGGGCAAATCCGACTACCGGCGATGCCTTCACGATCTTTGATGGCAAAGTCAGCGGGCAGGGCGCGCTTAGCTACGTCAATGATGTTGGCAATTCGCTTGTGTTGACCTTTAGCGGGCTTATACCGAGCAAAAAATATGATCTGAGCTTCTTTGCTCATCGAAACCTCTACGGGTGGGATCGGGCCTCCCTCGCCACCCTCTCCGGGCAGGTGGGCTTTACGAACACGAGTTCGGTCGCGGCGGATAACCCTGATACCATGACCTATCCAGGTGGAGTTTTGTTTACGGGACCGACGAGTCCCTCAACCCGGTTACCGGCGGACAATGATAATGGCTATGTGGCGCGGTGGAGCGACGTGAGTCCCGGCAGCGATGGTATCGTGGTGCTCACCATCAGTTTTGATGGAAATGTTCCCAGTCAATATACCGGCAAGTATGGCAGTTCGGTCCGGCTGATTGAGTCATCTAGTTCTGTGAGGCATGATTTGGATGGGGATGGCAAAGCCGACCTTGTCTGGCGGCACACGAATGGTAATGCCGCGGTATGGTTGCTGAATGGGGCAGCGGCTCCCTCCTCCATGGTCTCTCTAGGCGGTGTGAGTTCCGCGTGGGAGGTCGCGGGGGTGGGTGACACGGATGCGGATGGCAACGCGGATATCATCTGGCGCAATACCACGAGCGGGGCGGTGGCCGTGTGGCTGATGAACGGGGGGACCTTGATTTCCGCTGGTTTTCCCGGCACTGCGTCGACGGCTTGGGCCATCAAGGGAGTCGGGGACCTGGACGGTGACGGCAAGGCTGACCTTGTCTGGCGACACACGAATGGTAATGCCGCGGTATGGTTGCTGAATGGGACGTCGGCTCCCTCCTCCACCGTTTCTCTGGGTGGTGTGGGCTCAGCGTGGCAAATTAGACAAGTAGACGATACAGATGGGGATGGCAAAGCGGATATCATCTGGCGCAATACGACAAGCGGCGTGGTGGCCGTGTGGCTGATGAACGGGGGGACCCTGATTTCCGCTGGCTTTCCCGGAACCGCGTCGACGTCATGGGAAATTCAAAATTAGTCTGAATTACCTGCAGAAAAGTGAGTTCTGCTTAATGTGATTCCCGTTTCTCACCAGAAACGGGGTCACGTCAAGCGGAGGCTCAAGGCTTTCTGAAACTCTTCAGTAGGCCACGGATAATGGGAATCTCATCTGAGAGCTGGGGGCATGGCGGGGTAATGAGGGAAAAATCTTTCACCTCTCCCGGCTGTGCCCCCCTCGTTGCGTGTTCCTTGGATACAAGCTATTTAGAGGAGAAAGCCTAGCAGGTTTTTCCCCGCCCTGAGATCCCGCCCTGAGATAAAGAGGCAAAGAGAGAGAAAAAATGCTTCTGTTTTTAGTTGTTATGGAGTTATCTCCTAGATGGTACTGTTGGTTCTCGGAAATTTTCGCAGGCCACTTGTCCATTAGAGCATGGCCGTCTCATCTAGCAGTTGAGCCACCTGGGGTAGAGGTATCTGGCCGGTTAGAGGGGGATGATCTGGCTCGAGTATAATGTAGTAGCCCAAGAGACAGCATCGGATTGGAGTATGTGAATTGATGTGCACGAAAAAACTTTGGTCCATGTCGTGGAGGATCCTGGTGCTGAGTGACGAGGGGGCTTCATCGTAGATTTGTCTGAAAATCTATAAGTCCAGAATGTGGTGCAAGGCTATCACACGAGATGTAAATAAATGGCCCAAATCACAGCTTTGGGTCAAAGGGCCTAAGGAAATAGAAGCCTGGAAGATTCGAAAAGATGGGACACAGGAAACTAACTGAGGTCTGTCTGGAGCGAAGGGTTGGACGGGTGGGAAGTGGTGATTCCCTTATAGGAAATTGATCTAACCTTCAATTCTGGTGAGTGCCGGGGAGGAGATCTTTCTCGATCTATGGGCTCTATGGCTATCCATAAGCTTAACCTGAAGGTCTGTTCCTACAGTGTCTGTCGGTTCTACGGCAACTACTCATTTCTAAAAACATGACTCCAGCCATGTTAATCATTCCCTCGACCGCCAATCCTCCAATTGAAATTTTATTAGCACAGGATATGCATATGCTTTGAATGTATAGTCTTATTTCGGTATTTGCATAGCATTATATGCATAGTAGGTTTGGTTCAGAGGATTAAGAAAACAAGTTTTACTTATATTTTCTTGGTGCCGTCTCTCCACTTTCTAACATGCCCTTGATGTGGGAGATTGCAATAGGAGAAGAAAAGGCCAATGTTGTCTCGCAGAATTCAGATGCGCAATAATATAATATGGTTTTGGTGTCTTTGATGCATTATCACAATAATACCTCGGTTCGGTTGCCTAGAAAGTGCCTCAACTCAAATCAGGAAGTTTCCCTTTTATTCTAGTCGATCTGGACGCAGATATTCTTTTCCCTCCCTATGAATATTGATATAAAGAAGAAGCTTGGCATGGTGAGCGTGGGCTGTTTGCTGTCCATGCTGGTGGCTTCTGTAGCGCCAGCCGCCGCCGCTGTTGTGCGGCAACCCTACTTGCAGCTCGTCACCCCCACCTCCATCACGATTGTGTGGCGCACGGACCTGAATTCGGCCGACAATAGCCAAGTCAAATACGGCACGGTGTCCGGCTCCCTGACCCAAACGGCGACCGGCACGGCGGTCACGCGGTCCGGGCTCAACGTCAAGGATCACATTGTTACGGTTACGGGCCTGACTGCTGCCACTAAATATTTCTACAATGTCGGCACGGCCCCCAATGTCGTGCAAGGAGGGGGGACCACTCAGCACTTTTTTGTCACGGCGCCCACGGTCGGTTCGGCCACCCCGGTGCGGGCGTGGGTGCTGGGCGACTCCGGCGACGCCGGGGGCAACCAAGCTCTTGTTCGCAATTCAATGCTGACCGAGACCACGTTGAATCCCCCGGCTCCCAACTTTATCCTCCACATGGGGGACATCGCGTATGAAAGCGGCACCGACGCGGAATTTACCACCAAGCATTTTGCGGTCTATCAAGATATTCTCCGCCAGACGCCCCTTTGGCCGACGCTGGGCAACCATGAGGCCATGTCGGTTACGACCTCGGGCATTGGGCCCTACTACGAGGCTCATGTTCTTCCGACCAGCGGCCAAGCGGGGGGGGTAGCCTCCGGCACCGAGGCCTACTATGCCTTTGATTACGCCAATGTGCATTTTATTGTGCTCGATTCCATGGACAGTAGCCGGGCCCCGGGCTCGCCGATGGTGACCTGGTTACAAAATGATCTGGCTTCGACTGTTCAAGAGTGGGTGATCGCCTTCTGGCATCATCCGCCCTATTCGAAAGGCGGCCACGACTCGGATAATGCCGCCGACTCCGGGGGGCGCATGGTCGACATGCGGGAAACGGTTCTCCCCATTCTGGAGGCCGGCGGAGTGGATTTGGTTATCACGGGGCATTCGCATGTCTATGAGCGGTCCTATCTGATTGATGGCGCCTACGGCTATGGCACGGCGCCCAACTTCGCCACGCCGTCGTTTGGCACGCTACAGGCCGATGGCCGTATTCTGGATGCAGGAAATGGCCAGCCTTCGGGCACTGGGGCCTACCAAAAAAGTTCAGGGGGCACATCGCACGACGGGACGGTCTATGTGGTCGCCGGCCACGGCGGACATAGTCTTGATTCCAGCCATCCCGTGAACCATCCGGTCATGGCGGTGTTTGACCTAGCCTATGGTTCGGTCATTCTGGATATCACGGGCACCAGCCTCACGCTACGAAATCTACGATCGGGGGGCGCTATCACCGACACCGTGGGCATCGTTAAAAATCCCACTGGTCCAATTACCACTCATGATGTCAATGCTGATGGTAAGGCGGACATTATTTGGCGGAATACCAGTAGTGGGGCCTCGGCGGTGTGGCTCATGAACGGTGTTAATATTGCGTCTACCGGGTTTCCGGGCGGGGCGTCTTTAGCTTGGCAGATCGCCGGAGTGGGCGATCTGAATGGCGATGGGAAGGCGGACCTCGTCTGGCGAAATGCGAGCAGTGGCGCAGTGGCGGTGTGGCTGATGAATGGGGCGACTATTACGTCTACCGGGTTTCCGGGTGGGGCACCTTTAGCCTGGCAGATCACCGGAGTGGGCGATCTGAATGGCGATGGGAAGGCGGACCTCGTTTGGCGAAATACGAGCAGTGGCGCAGTGGCGGTGTGGCTGATGAATGGGGCGACTACCACATCCACTGGCTTTCCAGCTGGTGTCTCGTTAGATTGGGTGATTCGGCAGGTAGGCGATCTCAATGGGGATGGGAAGGCAGATCTCGTCTGGCGTAAGACCAGCACAGGCGCAGTGGCGGTGTGGCTGATGAATGGGGCCACCATTACGTCCACGGGCTTCCCCGGTGGTGCGCCTTTAGCGTGGCAGATTGCGGGCGTCGGAGACCTGAATGGGAATGGCACAGGGGACATTGTTTGGCGCCATACGAGCTCAGGTGCAGTGTCGGTGTGGTTCATGAATGGGGCGACCACCACATCGACTGGTTTTCCAGGTAGTGTCTCGTTAGATTGGGTGATTCGGCAGGTGGGCGATCTGAATGGCGATGGGAAGGCGGACCTCATCTGGCGAAATACGAATAGTACCACAGTAGCAGTATGGTTGATGAATGGGGCGATCATAAGCTCTACGGGCTATCCCGCGAGTACGCCTTTAGATTGGCAAATTCAATAGACAACGGTATCATCGGGTTGGCAAATAGGTCTCTGAGCGAAATGCATTAAATCGAGTCCTATCGATGTTTTTGGTCCCTCTTTGTGAGATGAAGGAGGAAAACTTAGAAAAACAACAATTGGATATTCACTTTGCCCTATTGAAGTATTTTCTCAGGTGAATTCAACTCGTAAGTGCAACTCTACCATGGTGGATAGAAGGCAAGCTGCAGTAGGATCGTGGCTTTTCTCACCGCCAAGTAAGAGGAGCACCGATGAGGTACACACAGCTTGCCGAAGAACAACGCTACCAAATTTATGCACTCATGAAAGCCGGTCATCGCCAAACCAACATTGCTGCGGTCGTGGGGGTCCATAAGTCCACGATCAGCCGTGAGGTGCGGCGCAACAGAGGCTTGCGAGGCTATCGGCCCTTGCAGGCCCACCAGTTGGCGGTTCACCGTCGCCAGACCAAGGCTCAATGCCGTCTTACCCCGGAGCACTGGAGCCTGATCGAGCGTCTGCTGCAGGAGGACTGGAGTCCCGAACAGATCAGTCTGTGGTTGGCTGATCAGCGGGCTATCACCATCAGTCACGAATGGATCTATCAGCATGTTCTTCAAGATAAGGCCCAAGATGGCACCCTCTACCGACATCTCCGCTGCCAGAAGGCCCGCAAGAAACGGTACGGAGCCTATGACCGCCGCGGCCACCTGCGTAATCGGGTCTCTATCGAGGAACGCCCCGGCATCGTCGACGACCGTACGCGCCTCGGTGACTGGGAGCTCGATACCATCATCGGCAAAGGCCGACGGCAAGTCCTCGTCTCGCTGACCGAACGCACTTCACGCTTGGCGCTGATCGCAAAGGTGCCCAATAAGGAAGCTGAGGGCGTCACTCATGCCATCTTGAAACTTCTGGCGCCCCTGTCTGAGCACGTCCATACCCTCACGGCTGACAATGGAAAAGAGTTTGCCCAGCACGAAGCCATCGCCGAGGCCCTCAATGCCGATTTCTATTTTGCTCATCCGTACGCCTCCTGGGAGCGTGGCCTCAACGAAAACACCAATGGCCTCATTCGCCAGTATTTTCCGAAGAGCGGTGATTTCACGACCATCACCCAGAAGGATCTTGACCACGTCATGCACAAACTCAACAACCGACCCAGGAAATGCCTTGGCATGCAAACACCCAATCAAGTATGTTTTGGCATCAACCCATTTGTTGCACTAGTGAGTTGAATCCGCGTCAGAAAATGACGTGAGGCATCCTTACAATCCCACTAAAATGCAATAGGGTTTTCACGTTTTTCGTGAACCAAATAGTCATCTCTCAAATCTTTTACGAAGAGGAACGAAAAGCTAAAAATTCTCTTCTTCCATCTGAAGATTCAGGTGATCGGCCAATCGGAGAGCCAGAGCAATAATTGTAAAGGTGTGATTTACAAAGCCCGAAGTGGGAAAGACCGAACTTCCAGCGAGGTACAGATTGTTCACACCGTGCATTCGGCAATGTTCATTCACGACACCCATCTAATCGGACAAGGCCATTGCAGGGTTTAGGGAATTCAAGCGTCATTCATCTTAAATGATGGTAAGGTAGTTCTCTATCGCCCTCATGCAGTGATTGCGTCACAGGCGCATTCTCGAGCCCACTACTTTCCAGCAGACATATGGGAAGACTCACTCACCTCACCTACCAAAAAAAAACTTGAAGCTGCCCTCTATTTCTTATTGTTCCATCAGCCGGATCGCGCTGCCATACTTGCCAAGGTATTGACTGGGGACGTTTCCGGCAAAACTGATGGTCAGCACCACTGTACCATCACTACCAGGATCAATATTACTAAACCGCGCCACGTAGCCATTGTCATTGTCCGCCGGTAGCCGGGTTGAGGGACTCGTCGGTCCCGTAAACAAGACCCCGCCTGGGTAATTCACCGTATCAGGATTATCGGCCGCGACCGAACTCGTGTTCGTAAAGCCCACCTGCTTGGAGAGGGTCACGAGGGAGGCTCGATCCCAACCATTAGCGTCTCGATGAGCAAAAAATGCGAGATCATACCTTTTGCTCGGAGTGAGACCGGTGAAGGTCAACACGAGGGAATTGTTCACATCATTGATGTAGGAAAGCACGCCCTGCCCGTTGACCTTGCCGTCAAAAATTGTAAAGGCATCACCAGTGGTCGGGTTTGCACCCACAATTTCTGCATCAGTATTGATGGGGTCAAATGAGCCCCCAGCCACGGTCATGGTCACGCCAGTATCGAGGCCGGTGGTGAAATCTTTTAGTAGGCCGGTACTGGGCAAGCCAGAGCCGCCAACGGGTGAGGTGATCTTCGTAATATTCGTTTCGAGCTGACCGGTGCCCCAGGCCAGGTCGTTGTAGGCGGTAAAGCCACCTCCTGGGGGCTGGACGGTCAGCGTTGCCTGGGCACTCGTCACGGGCGGCCCCACCGCATTGTTCACCACCACAGCAAACGTATCTCCGCTCTGGGCGGTCGTCGTTGGTGGGGTCGTATAACTTGCACTGGTGGCGCCCGGAATGGTGGTCCCATTGCGCCGCCATTGGTAGGTCAGGGGCGCAGTGCCCGTCGCCCCCACGGTAAACGTGGCGGTCGCCGGCGCCGTCACCGTCACATTGCTCGGCTGCGTGGTGATTGCCGGTGCCCCCGACGTCGCCCCCACCGTCATCAGTTCGGTATCATAAATATAGGGGCGCGTGTCGGTAATCGTCAGCCCCCCCCAGTCAATCACACCGCTTTGATCCGTTCCCGTAATGAACCACGTTGTGATACTTGTCCCGCCGGTTCGATAGACCCCGCCTTGCCCCGGCGGTGCCCAGAAGGTCAGAAACACATCCTGGCCCGCCGTCAGAGTAAAGGCAATGGGATCACTCGTGACCGTCCCTCCGGCGGGTACCGTCACGCTCGACGCCCCGCCATTGAAGGTTACCGTCTGCAAGGTACTATCCAGGCCATTGAGCGTGGCCCCATCTCGTTGGACCAGCTTGACATTCTGCACCGTGTAATTGCCGGAGGTCCGGCCCCGGAAGGTCACCTGCACCGGCGCGCCGGTTGCGGTGATGGCCGACCCCTTCAACAAGACCCGGAACGTCCGATTGTCAAACCCCGAATTCGACCAGCTGCCCCCCGGCATTTGGGCTGCCGCCGACCAGGCCATCACTGGCGTACCCCCGCCACCACTGGCGTTCACCGTCAGCGTCGCCTGGGCACTCGTCACGGGCGGCCCTACCGCATTGTTCACCACCACAGCAAACGTATCTCCGCTCTGGGCGGTCGTCGTTGGTGGGGTCGTATAACTTGCACTGGTGGCGCCCGGAATGGT
>JAOTTP010000163.1 GCA_029864405.1 Nitrospirota bacterium | reverse complement strand
GCCATCACGCCGCCGCCAGGGTGGGTGCAGGAACCGCACATATAGAGATTCTTGACCGGCGTTCGATATTTTGCCCAACCCGCAATCGGACGCAGGAAAAAGAGCTGGTCCAGGGTCAATTCGCCTTGAAAAATATTACCTTCCGTCAGACCAAATTCCTGCTCCAGATCCCAAGGGGTCACCACCTGCCGGTGCAGGATGATATCCTTTAAATTGGGCACATAATCACTCAGCGTATCGATGACGGTGTCGCCCAGGGCCTCGCGCTTTGCCGGCCAAACGCCCTCTTGCAGATGATACGGCGCGTATTGCACGAAAATCGACATGACGTGCTTACCCGGCGGCGCCATGCCGGGATCGAGCATCGAAGGAATGATAATATCGAGATAAGGGCGGCGTGAATAATCGCCGTACTTGGCGTCGTCATAGGCCTGTTCGATATAGTCCACACTTGGGCTTATGGAAATTGCGCCGGAGAGATGCGGGCCTTCACCGGGCATGGAGGTAAAATTTGGCAAGGCGTCCAGAGCGAGGTTTACCTTGGCGGAGGAACCGCGAATTTTGAAATTATTCACTTGCCGCAAGAAATCGGCATCTAGTAGTTGTGAGTCCACCAACTTCAAGAAAGTCCGCTTGGGATCGACACCGGATACCACGATCCTGGCGTGATATTCTTCGCTTCCGCTTACCACGCCGTAGGCGCAGCCGTTTTTGACCAGCACCTGATCCACGTTTGCCTCGGTTCTAATCTCCGCGCCGTAATGGCGTGCCGCGTCGGCGATGACCCGGCTTATGCTTCCCATGCCGCCACGCGCAAATCCCCAGGAGCGAAAAACGCCGTCGAGCTCGCCCAAATAATGATGCAAAAGGACGTAGGCTGTCCCCGGCGATCGCGGTCCCATAAAGGTCCCGATGATGCCGCTGGCGGACATGGTGGCCTTGAGAACTCCGGTCTCAAACCATTGGTCGAGAAAATCCGCGGAGCTCATAGTCATGAGCTTGGTGAGATCGAATAGCAAATTATCTTCCAGGCCGCGAAAATGCTTGCCTACCTGCGCGAGGCCCAAAAGCTCTCTTGGGTTCCAGGACGTGGGTTCGGGAGGAATCAAGCCCAGCATGGGCTTGACCGCCATCGCCATTTGGACCATGAGCTTGCTGTATTCATCGTAAGCCTCGGCGTCGGCTGCCGAGTGGCGCGCAATTTCACGGCGGTTTCTCGAGTGGTCACCGCAGCGAAAGAGGTAATCCCCGTTGGGCATCGGCGAAAACGTGCTATCGAGG
>JAOTTP010000162.1 GCA_029864405.1 Nitrospirota bacterium | reverse complement strand
CAGTCGAAAAATCTTGTTCTGTGCGGCTTCTGTATCGGATTCGGTCATAGGGAAACCTTCTCTGTTTTCACCGGGATAGTATGGATTGAAAAAAATGCTGTTTCAGGAGTGAATCTTTATGGTCACCAAATCGAAGCATAACCAACATCCGATCAAAGGTCCACCTTCGAATATTAACAGTCGCGGCGCCGACGCCCTTGCGCAGCGCCGCAAAATATTTGAAATTAGTCTATCAACGAAAATGCGTGCGCTTCGTTGCAATTCGAAAAGGCGGATCAGAGGCATAGCGAATCTATGATCATAAAATGGCAGCATGTCGCGTTCATCGTAGCAATGGCGCTGGCGCTGTTTCTGCCGCCGGCCGATGCCGCCGATCTATCTTCACCGGTGGGATTGTGGAAGACCATTGATGACAACTCGGGCAAGCCCGGCGGTTTGATACGCATCGCCGTGATTGAGGGCCAGTACCAGGGCAAAATCGAAAAGATCTTTATCGAACCCGGCGAGGATCCCAACCCTCGATGTATTAAATGCGACGGCGTACGGCGCAATCAACCGGTCATCGGCATGACATTCATGTGGGGCCTCACGAAACAAGGCGATGAGTATAACGGCGGGGATATCCTCGATCCCAAAACCGGCAGGCTCTATCGCGCCAAAATGACGCTGGAGGACGGCGGCACAAAACTCAACGTGCGCGGGTTCATCGGCTTTTCCCTGCTTGGCCGTACCCAGGTGTGGTTTCGTGAAGAGTGAGAGCAGTTTTCACGCATTAGCTAAGGCGAGTGTGACAAATAGATCGCTGATTCATTTGTTCCTGCCAGACCCCACGCCCGATTCCAGATCAGCTCGTTATCGAAATGAGTCTCTCGAAGCGGGAGTATCAGTTTGAGACCGAGGTTGCCGGCAAAACGCTCAACCAAAATTCGGATGCCAGAGTTTCTCTACCCCAGGATCTAAATTGGCATCACCCGCCGACGGCGCTCTGGAACAGGAAGGCAAGCGCTGCGGTCAGCAGCGGCGCCAGAATTCCGGCGATTTGAGGCCATGCGGCGCGTCCCAGTAAGGAGACGCCCTGTTCCCGCTCCCATTCCTCCAGTGCCGGTATCGAGGCTCCTTCGCAATGTAAGTCGGCAAGCGCCCGTGCCAGTCTGGCGAGCAATCTGCCCAAAGGCGCGAAGAACAACAGCAAGAGCGCCGAGTTGCACATCCCCCAGAAAAGCGCGCTCCCGATTTGGAGGTTGCGGAAATACTCGGCATGTTTCGAACCGGCGGCGATATCCGCGAGC
>JAOTTP010000161.1 GCA_029864405.1 Nitrospirota bacterium | reverse complement strand
CGCGACTGGCGAGCACCACGCAGGCGGCCGCTTCGCGCCGAAATCGCAGTCGTGGCAGGTCGAATCGACGTTCGGCGCCCGCCACCCGGACCGGCAGCAGATCGTCTTCGAGACGCAGCAGAACGCTCTGCGCTTCCGGGTCGCCCAGCCGGACGTTGAACTCGAGCACTCTGGGACCCTCCTGGGTGAGGATCAGGCCGGCGTAGAGAAAGCCCACGAAGGGCTGGTTTTCGCCCGCCATCTGCTCGATGACCGGCCACATCACCCGCTCGAGCACTTCCGCCGCCTCCGCCGAGCCGAGGACACCCGATGGCGAGTGAGACCCCATCCCGCCGGTGTTGGGACCCTGGTCCCCGACCCCGACCCGCTTGTAGTCCTTGGCTGGCGCCAGGGCCAGCAACCGCCGCCCGTCCGAGAGCGCGATGAGCGAAACCTCTTCTCCCTCGAGGCAGGCCTCGACGACGACCCGGTCGCCGGCGCCTCCGAAACGCCGCTCGCTGAAAAAGACATCCAGGGCCGGGCGCAGCTCGCTGCGCTCGCGCACGATCAGCACACCCTTCCCCGCCGCCAGACCGTCCGCCTTGAGCACCGCCGGCAGGCCGATCTCCTTGACCGCCCGCCGCGCCTCTTTCGCCGTATGGACAACCTGGAAAGGCGCCGTGGGGATCTGGTGCCGAGCCATGAACTCCTTGGCGAACACCTTGCTCGACTCGAGCTGCGCCGCCCGCTGGTGGGGACCGAAGATTCTCAGCCCCCGCTCCTGGAACTCGTCGACGATTCCCAGCGCCAGCGACAGTTCGGGGCCGACCACCGTGAGGTCGATCTTCAGATCGGCCGCCAGATCGGCCAGCCTCTGAATCTCGTCCGCCGCCACCGACACGTTGCGGGCGATCGTGGCCGTGCCGGGGTTGCCCGGAGCGCAGTAGAGCTCCCCGAGCTCGGCGCTCTGACGCAGCTTCCAACAGAGGGCGTGCTCGCGCCCGCCGCCGCCGACGACGAGGACCTTCATCGATCCGCCACCGGCTCGGAAAGGGATTCGCTACCGGTGGCGGGCGGAGGAGCGGCGGATCCGGCGAGCTGCAGAATCGCCTCCTCCACTTCGGCGATCATGTAGTCGGGGGTGGATGCGCCGGCGGTGAGACCGACCGTCTTGACCCCTTCGAACCAGCTCGGGTCGAGATCTTCGAGGTCGTGGACCAGACGGCTCGGCTTGAGACCGCGGGCGATCTCCCAGAGGTGTCGGGTGTTGGCGCTCTGGCGCCCCCCGATCACCAGCACCAGGTCGACCTGCGGA
>JAOTTP010000045.1 GCA_029864405.1 Nitrospirota bacterium | reverse complement strand
CAAAACCCGAAGCACCCCAGATCACGATGTCGAATTCGAAATTACGTACCATGACACGTTAAAAGCACCAGCAAAACAGGTCCAATATTTACCAAAAGCGAGTTTCGGTCCCACCGTCTCAATCCTGACGTGAGGCAGGTTAACCTGCTGAGCTACTCCTGTTATATGTACCAGTTTTTAGGGAGAAGGTCAGTTCGTTATCTTGGTATTGAAGTGGACGACGCGTTAGAGATGGCGGAACAGACAGAAGTGTGATCAAAGCTAAGACTAGCGGCCTTCTTAAAATGGTCGGTATCCGGCCAAAAGCGGACATAGCGCCCAAGCAAAAAAGTGTTCTAATCTTTAGAAAAGAGCCTCATCGAGCTTTTCCAACGACGTAACTATTATCTGTACTGTTTGTATATGAAATTCTTCACGATCACTTTCTTCATGCGTCCCTTTGTTAAGGTAGCGCCACTCACGAGATTCCCCGTTCAAGCTAAGTAAGGTATTTATCGGATCTAAAACAGTGTTTTTATTTGGATGTCTGAAATCCTCTTTTGAGATCTGCTTTCTAATCTGCTCGGTCAGATTTCGTAATTCGATAGGCGCGGTCGCTGAGCGCAACTTTAGACTTAGATTTCCATCTCCATAACTGTTTACGTAACGCCAAATTTTGTCCTTTGTAAGTGACTCAAGTGCCTGGCGGGATTTTGAAAGTGAATCTCTAATTTCGTTTCGGTTAAAATGACTGCGCGCTACGATGATGTAGTTTCGGGGCGCACAGTTAAAGTCAATACGAATGTGTGGCTCATCGAGCCGCGGCAAGAAGGTAAAAGCTTTCGTTCGCTTTGCTGATTCCGCAGGAAGTAGATTCTGAATATCTTTGAAGAATTCCTCACCATGGCAGGTCAAAATTATCTGCTTGTCGGCAAAGTGTTGATCCTCAAACAGTGTTCTTCGAATTGATTCTCGGTGGTCATCATCAATAGCGTTTACCGGATCATCGAATATTAGAATTGGGCAGTTTTCTTTAAGGTTTTTAGCAAGTAGTATTGCTAAACCGATGCAGCGGATATGGCCTTCACTAAGCACATGCAGCGCATCAAAGAACTGCTGTGGATTAGTTTTGAAGGAAATTTCAAGACGATGATTCTGGGCCAGTGGTAGCTTAACTGTTGCCAATAATTCACCCGACGAATCATTTCGATTAAACGCATTGTAAAGGGTGACGACAATATCTCCGAGATCAGCAACGAGTTGACTAGGAAGGCTGTCTTTGTAGGCATTCAGCCTTGTTATGAAGTCTGTGTATGAGGATGCAATAGCTTGGTTTTTTGCGACGAGTGATTTTTCAGCTTCTACTTCTGAGATAAGTTGCGCGTTTTCTATGTCGAATTTAGCTATTGCTTGTTGGACATTGTTAATCGTTTGCTGAGCAGTCCATCTGCGTGTTTGCAGCACTATAATCTGTTGAGCAAACTCTCGTAGTCTGTCAAGCGCTGTCTGTTTGGCCGCCCGCAGTTGAGCTGCCTGATCAATCGCTTTATCGTCTTCCTCCAGATACTTAACCTGAGCCTCTAAGTGCTGCCACGGGGTAAAGCTATCTTGTAAAGGTTGATGCAAAGCGTTCCACCACTCGATGGTGCACTTACAAATAGATGTTATTTGATAGGTAATTAGTGGATTTGCCTTAAATTTAATGCAGCAGATATTTACGATTTGCGAAAGGTCCAGCAACGACTGATTTATGCTCTGATCATGCTGTTGAACTGTTTGTTGTAATGCGGCCAAATATTGCAGCTTTTGCAGTTCTTCACATGCATGAGTATAGGGATTAATCACAACCTGATTGAGTGACGTTTTACAGGCTGGGCAGTACTCGGGAATGCTTGGCTGTACTTGAGCTACAGCCTCATATAGCTGCTTATACGACACTTGTTCGCTGGCAGTCGCAAGCTTTTGTCGGTTAGAGGTTAGTACTGCCAGGTTGATGTTGATTGACTGCGCAAACGTCTGTAAAGCCGAAATAGTTACGTTACTCTTATCTGCTATCGGCTTCTGTAGTTCAGCTTCATGGCACTGGATAACACCAGTGTTTTGCCCGTCGCCATTAAGCTCTATCACCATCTGACTGAAGGTTGAACCGTCACGGTATTGACGAGCCACTGCCATTTCTTCCAGGTCCAGCTTTTGCAGTTCATTGGTATTGGAAATTAGCTGTGACTGAAAGCCAGCAAGCGCCTGGCGTTTTTGTCCCAATTCGTTCGCTTTTACTCCGATCCGATCAATATACCTACCATCAATTTCTGCGGTGAAGTTGCGAACAAACTCATTAAAGGAGTCCATGCCAAAAAGTGTCGAAATAAGCTCAGTTTGTTTGACTGGTGCTTGGGCGCCAATACGCGAAAAGCTATCAATGCGGTTCTTTTCGACAAAGCAAAAGCGATATAAGGCCTCATTGGCGACAATCGGCATAACAAAGCCTTGACAATTTACACCCATAATTTCAGGTTCCACAAAGCTATTAGTTTGGGCGTTTTTCAGGTACTCTTGTTGATCGAAAAAGCGCTTGCTTTCAGCCTCTGTAACATTGCCCAGAAGACCATACTCCAGTGCCTCGCAAAAGCTAGACTTACCTGTGCCATTGGGGCCGTAAATCAACACCAAACGGCTAGCCAGGTCAAAGGCTTCCTGTTTGAGAAAGCCACGAAATGGGCCAACTGACAAATTTTGAAGCTGAGTAATAGATAGGGCTTGTTCATCGGTCTGCTTTGTTAATGGCTGAATATAAGCACTAACTACATCCCAGTTAACTTGTGCCAATGCAACAAGGTGCCTAACCCGCTGCCCCTGGTGTGTGCTAAGCGGCACAAGATAATCTAAATTAGCAAGCACCAGATTTGCGATTTTGCGTACATCTTCTGGAGCCGCATCTTTATTGAGGGATTGCAAAAACCTTAAATACTCTGTCCTAATCATAAATTTCTTCCATTAACTCTAGTCCCTTTCCAGAACAACTACGCTGCGTCACATCAACTTTGAAGGGAAACTGGAAACGGACATTGAGTCAATTTGGGCTCTTCTTATGTCCGCTTTGGGTCGTTAGCAGTCATTCGTGTAGAGCCCGATAACCCTATACCTTATGAACGACAATCACGCCGTGTTTATCTGCAATTGTGGTTATGCTCTCCGGTCAATGTGATTTGCGGTCGCATCTTGCGTTGCACAAATAAATTTCTGTTTTTCATAAGATTTTGGCTCAAATCTCATCATCCTTCTCTTCTCCTGTTTTCATTGAATGCTGCCATACCAGCAAAATCGATGAATAACTTCAAGCCCTTCTTAATATCTCAGTCGTTAAATTTGGGAGAAATGACTGTGTAACAGGTGAATGAAAAGAAAGACCAAGCAGAGCAGTAAGAATGGTGGTGCCTTACCAAAGGAAGTCCTGAAATCCAATAAGGAGATGTGGCGATGCTCAAGAGGCCAATGGAAGTTTCGGTGGGTTTGGTTTTTTGCGGAACGATGAGTGTCTTCTTGTATTTTTCCTCCCTGAGTTTTGCGAATACTTCTCCAGCTCCTGACATCATCAGTTCGACGTGGATTAACTCAGAGCCAGTCAAGATGGAAGATCTTCGTGGCAAAGTGGTGATGGTGGAGTTTTGGACGTTTGGATGTTGGAACTGTCGAAACATCGAACCTTATGTCAAAGAATGGCACAAAAAATATGCCACCAAAGGACTCGTCGTGATTGCGGTGCATTCGCCGGAATTCAAGTATGAATATGATGTGGAGAAAGTCAAAGAGTATATCCAAGAACACCGCATTCCCTATGCCGTGCCGATCGACAATGAATTCCGAAGCTGGCGTCAGTACCGAAACCGTTATTGGCCGACCCTGTACTTAATCGATAAACAGGGAAACATCCAGTACACCCATATTGGCGAAGGGGGCTATGAAGAAACCGAACACACCATCCAACGCCTACTCGCCGAATCGGCATGACAAGAGGTTTGTGAAGAATTATACAGAGACCATAGGTAGTGAGAAGGCTGAATGGACGAGGCTCCGATCAACCCTCTGTCCCACATGGATCAACCGGGAGATGGACAGATCGGTATTATTGTTGACGGCAACTCTTTAAGACCTCAACCATTTCCTGGTGGATACGGCTGTTGGTGGCGATGATGGTGTTGCCATAGATGGAATAGGGTTTCCCCGCATAATCCGTCACGCTTCCTCCGGCTTCTTCCACGATGACTTTGCCCGCCGCGGTGTCCCACGGATTGAGGTGGAGTTCCCAAAATCCGTCGAACCGCCCGCAAGCGATGTAACAGAGGTCAATCGCGGCGGTGCCGGTTCGCCGTATCCCACGCGTGCGTACTGTGAAGGCGCAAAATTCCTTGAGATTGTTATCCTTGGCCGTGTGCACGTCATAGGCAAAGCCCGTGACGAGTAATGCTTCGTTCAGTTTGGGCGTAGCCGACACATGAATCGGCATACCGTTGAGTGTGGCGCCTTTTCCTGTTTGTGCCAGAAAGAGCTCGTCTCGTGTCGGATCGTAGACGACTCCTAGGACGCACGTACCTTCATATTCCACGCCGATAGAGACGTTGTACATGGGAAAGCCATGGGCGAAGTTGGTGGTGCCGTCCAAGGGATCGACAATCCATTTGACGGGATGGGTGGGGATGTCCTGCAGGCCCTGTTCTTCGCTGAGAATCTGGTGCTCGGGAAACGCGTGGCGGATGGTCTGAATGACCGATTCTTCTGAGCGGAGGTCGGCTTCGGTGACCAGATTTATGGCTTGATCCTTTTTATGGATCTGAAACCCCTTTTTGGCGTAGTCGAGAAGGATCGCTCCGCCTTGCCTGGCGGCTTGAATGGCGGTGCGGGTCAGCGACTCATATTCGGTAGAGGATAGCGGCATAGGTGTGGGACAAGAAAGTTTCCCAGCATACCTGATGCATGCCGGAATCCCAAGCGTCAGGATAAGGCTATTTGAATTTGTTGTGCGAGCACTTGAGGAAATTGGCTAGAAAAACACACCGGGAGTGGGTGGCCCCACCCCCGGTGGCACTGCAGGTGGGATCTGCGGTTACTTCTTCTTGGTTTTTGCTTTTGCTTTGGGTTTCGCGGCCGCGGCCTTTTTCTTTGGAGCGGCTTTCTTTTTCGTTGCTGCCAATTCACTCACCCCCTTTCAGATCATTCAATTATGTCCGTCATTGCCTATCAGACGGCTTTGGTTAAGGACTTCTCGTGATTGACTTCGAAGGTATTTGGCCCAACTTTGCGAAAACGGGGGTCCCGTTTTAAGGATGTGGCAACCGAGGTGACCGGTGTTTTTCCCCGGATGGGCATCCCACCTTCTTTGAGACGTTGAAAAAGTTCTTTGGCGTGTAATGGGCGACCTACCTCTTGAAGAACCATGTACACTGCATCGGGCACACTCATACCTACGTACTTGCTACGGCCTAGTAGAATTTCTCTCGACTTGGACGCGACATCCGAATCGGCTGAGGACAGATGCCCCTCTTTATCCGAGAAGATCTGGCTGGAGAGACTCGCCACTTTCGCTTTGTCGGCTTCGACGCGATAGAGGGTTTTTGCCAGCTCCAGGTATTTCTCAACCGTCGCAATTTCCTCACCTACCTGCTCCCGTTTTTTTTGGAGGTCTTTGAGTTTGCGCTCATAGACACTGATGCGCTGTTCCAGCCCATCACTAATATCTTTAAGCTGGTCATTTTGATCCTCCATTTCGCAAGCTCCACCATATGTTGAATCTCATTCTATTCGTGTTTTAAAGCAAAGTCAACAAGCAAGCTTTAAATTTTTACTTATAAAGGATGCCTTCAAACAAATATACGAATAACGATTGGTTGATTATAAACCAATGGGATGTTTGTGAAGAGATCATTATAAAATTTACTCTATTAGAAAATGAAAGCCTAAACTTGGTGGGTTACCGTTTAACGAGTTCAATATTTGGTATGACGTTCGTCTTACAATAGATTAAGGTGTTTAATTAATTAGGTATTATCTCGTGGTACTCATGTTTGAGTTGACTGCTTTGAGGGTGAGAGCATTTGCGAAAATTTCTACAAAAATTTTGGAAGAAATGGCGAGATTATTTTTTGAAGAGGATTTATAGTCTGTAGGTATGGTATGGATCAAATCGGTGTTTAAAGCATGCCTTGAAAGAGATGACTACAGGTTGTGGTGTAATTATACCTAGTGTTAGCAGCGCATATTGATGATTGTCTTGAATTGCCTTGAGACATGGCTTGGGGATGCAGGGATGCTATGATTGATGAAATATTTGATTGTTGGACTTAGTGATGTGATGACCCCAATAACCCCTCTACTTAATCTCCTTGCCCTTGACGCGGATGAACTAAGTGCCCTTATCCAGGAACTCGGTTGGCCACGATATCGGACCACCCAAATCCTTCGATGGCTCTACCAACATCGTGTGGTGGGTATTGAGTCGATGACCAACTTGTCCAAGGCCGACCGGGCCAGGTTGCAAAAGGTCGCGACCATTCACCGCATGGGGTCTTTACCTCCAACGATTGCCAGCGATGGCACAGGAAAGTTTGTGTGGAATTTGGAGGATGGCCTGGCTGTGGAAACGGTATTGATCCCGGATGGCCGTCGACGGACGTTGTGTCTGTCGTCACAAGTCGGCTGCACGCTGGATTGTGGTTTTTGTTTGACGGCCGAGATGGGCCTGAAGCGAAGTTTGCGCGCGCATGAAATTGTCGGGCAGGTGTTAAATGTTCAAGCCTATCTTCCTGAAGGAGAGCATCTGTCTTCCCTGGTGTTCATGGGCATGGGAGAGCCGTTGGTGAATTTTGAGCCGGTCGCCGAAGCGATCCAGCGTCTCACCAATATTGAATGGGGGTTGGGTTTCTCGCCTCGACGTATCACGGTGTCCACCGCGGGATGGATTCCGCGATTTCCAGATGTGCGACGATTAGGCGTGAATCTGGCCATTTCTTTAAATGGCACGACCAACGAGCAACGGGCACGTCTGATGCCTGCGGTGAATGGGCGTTATGATTTATCCGAATTGCTCGATGCCTGTCGCCATTATACCCAATTTAGCGAGCGCCCCCTGACGTTCGAGTATGTGTTGTTAGCGGAGGTCAATGACTCACCTGATGATGCCAAGCGTTTGGTGCGCCTCTTACAAGGGATTCGGTGTAAGGTGAATTTGATTCCGTTTAATGAATTTCCGGGTAATCCGTTTCGGCGTCCGTCATCAGATGTGATTGATACCTTTCAATGTATTGTCAGAAATAAAGGACTGGATGTGTTTCTCCGAAAAAGTCGGGGAGACGATGTGTTGGGGGCTTGCGGCCAATTAGGTCGATCGGCTTCTGAAGTCTTGAATCGGACAACCGCGAACAAGAAAAGGAGCCTTCCTCTCTATGCTCAGCCTTGAACCAACTCTGCAAGGGAAGTATGAGACCTTGCAGGAACTCTTTCGCCATATGGGATCGGTCGTGATCGCCTTTTCGGGTGGGGTCGACAGCACACTCGTGTTAAAGGTGGGCTTTGACGTACTCGGGGCTCAGGTCAAAGCAGTGACGGCGATTTCCCCGACATTTCCGGCCTTGGAAGTAGAAGAGGTCAAACGATTAAGTGCAGCGATTGGCGCGTCTTTGCAATTGGTGAAAACCGATCAGTTGCAAATTGACTCGTTTGTCAAAAATGATGCGACCCGGTGCTTTCATTGCAAGACGGATTTATACCGGTTGCTTTCCGGTCTTCGAGATGCCGTGGGATTTCAGACAATCGTGGACGGTACCAATGTGGATGACTTGGGCGAAGATCGTCCCGGCATCAATGCGGCCCGACAACTGGGCGTGCGGAGTCCTTTAGTCGAAGCGGGACTCAGTAAGGCGGATATTCGGGAATTGGCCAAAGGTTTGGGTTTAGCCAACTGGAATAAGCCGGCCGCCGCCTGTTTGTCTTCACGAATTACCCGTGGCCTCCCGATCACGAAGGCCTATCTTTCCCGGGTAGAGCAGGCCGAGGCCTTTTTGGTTGCTCAAGGGATAACGCAGGTGCGGGTTCGCCTTCACGGCGATTTGGCGAGAATCGAGATTGAGCCGGCGCAAATGGGAATTCTGACGGAAGAACCTGGAAGATCCCGTTTAGTGGAGGAGTTCAAAAAGCTAGGATTTCAAACGGTCACGCTTGACCTAGAAGGGTATCGGGCTGGAGGAGGGAACCTTCCCTCAAGGGAGGTTTTGAAAAATATGCCCTGAGTTTTGCTGAGGGGTCTGCCTGGAAGTGTTCCCGGTTGAGTATTTTTGTCTGAATTTGTGAGTGGGGAAAAAACATAAAAAAAGAGGGAAGCGTTCCTTCCCTCTTTTTTATTGTGCGTGACAGTTGGATTTAAGCGGTCCCAGCAGAGAATAGCCCATGATCTTGAGGCTATTCCATGGGAACTTGAACAAGCTTAGTTTTTTGATTGGGCAGCGACGGCTGCGAGAGCTTCTTGTGCAAATCGCCGATGGTCGTCGTCTGATAAGCTTCGACCAATCACCTTCTCCGCAACCAAGAGGGCTAACTCAGCTGATTGGATCTTGATATCTTGAATAGCCTTCCGCCGCTCCCGATCAATGTCTTGCGTCGTTTCCTCTTTAATCCTCTGGGATTCCGCACGAAGCCGTTGCTCATTTTCGTCAAGCAGTCGCTGAGCTTGTTGCTTGGCCTCTGTCAGGATCGTTTCCACTTCTTTGGCAGCCAACTGAAGCTTGGCTTCGTATTCCTTGAGCTTTCGCTCTGCGGCTACCCGGTTCTGCTCGGCCTGGTCGAGGCTTTCTCTGATCTTTCGTTCTCGGGTTTCCAGCGTTTCCAGGATCGGGGGGAGGGCGTACTTATAGAGCACCCATAGAAGGATCCCAAATGACAGGAGTTCCCAGAAAATCAGTGACGAAAAGAAATGTGAGTCAAATTGTGGCATAGGTGAGGAGCCCTTTATCCTTTGCCCATGATGATAAAGGCGATGACCAGTCCGTAGAGCGCGATGGCTTCGACCAATGCAAACCCGATCCACATGTACTTGCCGACCCTGGCTTCTGCCTCTGGTTGACGGGCAACCGCCTCAATCATTTTTCCAAAAATATACCCGATGCCGATCCCGGCACCCGCGAAGCCCGCCGCTGCTAGGCCCATTCCCAAAAGTGCTGCTGCTGCAGAATCCATTGTAGTGTTGTCCTCCCAGTTTAAAAGGGACTAATTGTAAACGTACTCTTATCGTGTCGTTCGAGCGTGAGTTAGTGCATATGCATCGCGTCGCCAATGTAGACGCAGGTTAAAACCGTAAAAATATAGGCCTGAATAAAGGCAATCCCGACTTCTAAGCCATAGAGTGCGATGGTAAATGAAAAAGGCAGCCACCCTATCATGAGGCCGCCTGCAATGGTAAGGCCGAACAACACGCCAAGAATGACATGCCCGGCAGTCATATTGGCGAATAACCTGACGGCCAGGGAGATCGGTCTGGCCAATTGGCTGATTAATTCAATGGGAATCATTAAGGGAAGTAGCCACCCTGGTGTGCCAGGAGGAACGAGTATCCCAAAAAATTTAGCGCCATGGAGTTGGAATCCTACGATAAGACTGAGTAGATAGACGCCTACGGCGAACACCCCGGTCACAATAATTTGGCTGGTAATCGTATAGGATCCCGGTATGAGACCGACCAGGTTTGAAAATAAGATAAACAAAAAGAGGGCACTGATGAGCGGGAAATATCGCATCCCAGAGGCCCCCATCGTATCGTGGATAATCCCGCGAATGAAATCGACCAGCAACTCTGCGAGACTTTGGAGCTTAGAAGGCACGAGTGCCCTGGCCCCACCCGCCTTCAATAATAAGAGCGTGACAAGCCCCACCACGACCCACATCATCAAGACGGCCTTATTGACAGAAACGTCAAGACCGAAAATGGAGAGCGGGAGAAAGTTATGAAGCTCGAAGGGATGTAACGGATCTTCCAAAACTAAACCTTGTGTCTAACGACTCATTGTTTCCAGCGCTGAGCTGCCCGGTAGGCGTTGCGAACCCCAGCGATTAATCCCAGCACCAGCCCCATCGCCACACCCCACGGTGTGGTATCCAACGCATACGAATCAATTAACCAACCAAGGAATCCACCGACGATAAGGGCGGCAAGAAGGTCCGTCCCCACTCGCATTGCCTGTCCCAGCCCCGCAAACATTGGATCCTGAGAAGGTGCCATTTTTTCAATCGGCAAGGCGAGTCGTTGGAAGGGGATACATTCAAGCAAAAAATCACAAATCATGTCAAGCAATTAAGGGCCCCTTTTTCAATATCGGTATGGTAAGGTACACGAAATGAAGATGGAGTATCATGAATCCTCCTCGCTGGTTCATTCCCGGTTTCATTTTTGGGCCAACATTATTATGGTGAAGTGTTTCGTGTCACTCATGGTTCTGGCGATTGCAGCGAGTGGGAATCCCGTGTGGGCCACTTCATCGGGGGTGGATGATTTGCCGGATTTAACGGGTGGGGTGGTGCCTGTTGTTCAATATAAGCACCTCGATCCCTTCTCTGGAAACGATCTATTAACGTCAGTCAGTGAAGTAGAATATACGGTGAAGGTCAAAAACCAAACGGGCGATCCGTTAATTGCAGATTCCTTGATCCTGGTAGTGGATTCCGTCCGGGAAATTTCTGGAAAAGAGATCTCCAGCCGAGTTGGAATCCAAGGATCCGATGGAATGACTGAGGATGGAAAACATTTTTTCAGGATTCCCAGTACAGGGCCGGAACTGTCACCCTATGGAGAGAGTGAGTCGGTCACCATACGGGTGACGAATCCTGATTTTCTTCGATTTTATCCTCCTGGTGTTCGGGTTCGCGGGATTCGGCGCTCTTCTGAAAAAGCCGTCAAAGATCTGCTCGATACCCTGGTGCAAAAAGGGTTGTTGTCTCCTGAAGACGCCATACGGGCGTTGAAAACTCCTTCATCAGGTAGCCCGTAACCGTTGTCCGCCATTCCCAAGCATGCCGAACGAGGATCTCATTCCTCGCTTCATTCGACTCCGTGTTTTCCCCTTATTCAGCATTGTTTCCCTGCTTTTGACGATCCCTTTGACCTCTATGGCCGGGTGACCGATTATGCTCCGCATTCATTTTTCATGGAGCATGATGCCATTCAAGGAGGCGTGGCGCGCCGTTTTTCATATTTGGGGTGCGATCCCTCCCGCGTGTTGCGGGGGAAGGGCCGCACGTGTGAATCGTTTTCCCTAGATACAGATTCGAAGAAAACGCACATCGGGGATCCATTCGCGTTGTTGCAGCGTACCTTCGTTAGTCAGCCTACTGATTCGTGGCCTCACCTCCCGCCTTTCCAAGGAGGAGCGATCGGCTGCTTCAGTTACGACCTTGCTCGCATGTTTGAGGTGTTACCAGAACACGCGCGTGATGATCTGCATTTTCCTGATCTGTACTTTCTCTTCGTCGAGATCTTTGTGGTAGTGGATCATCACGCGCCAGGGGCCTGGCTGATATTTGCGCCTTCGCCGGAGCGATTGGCGAGTGAAAGCTGGGATCACTTGTATCGCGAAGGGCGGGCGCGCCTCTCTGATCTGCAAGCCAAAGTGATGATTACTGAGAGTCTTCCAAAGAAGATGCCCCCTGACATGTCTTCGATTCGTATAGAGGGGGAGCAATCGTCTTTGGAGTATATGGATCGCGTGCGTGCGTGCCAGCACTTCATTGCTGCGGGGGATATTTACCAGGCTAATCTCTCTCATCGATTCCGGGTGGAGAAAGTGACTCAAGGCTTTGCAAGCCAAGCCGAAGCCGGAGCCGACGTGTATCGGCAATTGCGCAAGGTAAATCCCTCTCCCCATTCGGCCTTTCTCGTGTTGGAGTCCGATGTCATCGTGTGTAATTCCCCTGAACGATTAGTCCGGCTTTCAGGGGGATATGCGGATATGCGTCCTATCGCGGGCACCAGACCTCGAGGAATAGAAACCCAGGACGATCGACGGTTGGCAGAAGATCTGCTGTCTTGTCCAAAGGAACGTGCGGAGCACCTTATGTTAGTTGATTTGGCTCGAAATGACCTGGGGCGGGTGTGCGACTATGGGTCCGTTCGGGTCAATGAGTTGATGACGGTGGAACGATATTCACATGTCATGCATATGGTCTCCCAGGTTTCCGGTCGTTTGCGCGACGTCTGTCATGGTTTTGACCTCCTTCGAGCTACGTTTCCTGGAGGTACCATTACAGGAGTGCCTAAAGTCCACTGCATGGAACTTATTGAGCAGCTTGAACCCGTTCGTCGCGGGATTTACACAGGGTCGATTGGGTTTATTGGATGGAACGGGAATCTTGACTTGAATATTGCCATTCGCACGTTGTTGCTCACGGCAGGACAGGGCTATCTCCAAGTGGGGGCGGGGATTGTGGCAGACTCCGATCCTGACCGGGAGTATAAGGAAACGCTTCACAAAGCCGAAGCCTTTTTCCAGGTTCTGAAAGGGAACCACTAATGAAATGGGTATAAAATGACGTGGATATTTCTCAACGATCGGTTTGTTGAAAAAGAGCAGGCTCTGATTTCGGTTTTTGACCATGGGTTTTTATATGGGGACGGTGTCTATGAAACCCTGCGCGTCTACCAGGGACGAATTTTTTTATTAGAACGGCATCTGGCGCGACTTCGACAATCCTGTGCTCTGATCGGCCTGACTCTTCCAATCAAGGATGATGCCTGGGAGGCCATTTTGACCGAAATGCTGGTTCGAAATGGGCTTGAGGATGCAGGCCTCCGATTGACAATTTCTCGAGGAGAAGGGGAACTCGGGATTGACCCCGGTCTCTGTGCCCGCCCGACTGTCGTGGTGATGGCGAAGCCTTTAGTACCCTATCCCGCTCGCATGAGAGAGCAGGGGGTTCGATTGCAGCTCGTCTCAGTTCGACGGAATCCACAGTCTGCCCAATCTCCTCAAATCAAGTCCCTGAGTTTTCTCAACAACATCCTGGCCAAGCAAGAAGCCGTTCAGGCAGGAGCCTACGATGCCCTGATGTTGAATATGGATGGTCATGTGACGGAATGTACGACAAGTAATGTCTTTTTTGTGGCCAATCAACGTTTGCATACCCCTTCGGTTGATTGCGGTATTCTAGAGGGGATCACTCGGGAAGTGGTGATCAAATTAGCCAGGGATCTCGGAATTGAAGTGGAAGAAGGGGCGTATGCGGCTGAAGACGTGCTTCAAGCGGATGAGTGTTTTATGACGAACACGGGTCTGGAAGTTATGGCCGTCTCGGAAATTGGAGAAGATCCTATTGGCCAAGGAAAGAGTGGGCCAATAACGATGGCATTGTGGAGGGCCTTTCAGGAAAACTTGGAACGATTCTTGGGGCCGGTTGTCACGGGCCCTCGAGCCTCATAACATTCAACGCCGCTTGGTTTTTCTTGTTTTTTTCGGGATGCCCTCAGCGGGCTTGGCGGGAACTCCCTGTTGGCATTGGCTATGGATTTTCCATGCTAATCCTTTATAGTACGGAAAATCTTCACGGAAATGAGCTCCCACACTATTGGCTCGCCAAAGCGCGGCTTCGGCAATGCATTGTCCAACTAAAACCATATTTCGTGTTTCTAATCCCGGCCGGTTCCACGGAGCAGCTGACAGCTTTTGCGACCACTGTTGAATCTGATCGACGGTTTTCTTTAATGAGTTCCCTGTTCGCACCAATCCGACTTTAGACCACATCAAACGCCGTAAAGAGTTTCTGATTTTTTCCACATCTTGAGTGGACATCTTACGGCCACTGGGTTTTCGGAGGAGGGGGGAATCTGAAAAGTTTGGGCAAGAGCCGGTCGTCGAACATGTTGAAGCGGCTTGGGCTGCGCGATAGCCAAAGACCAGACCTTCCAACAAAGAATTACTCGCCAGTCGATTGGCACCGTGCACTCCGGAGCAGGCCACTTCTCCTGCCGCAAACAGGCCTGGGATGGTAGAGGCTCCATGCAGATCGGTTTTGACTCCGCCCATAAAATAATGAGCACTGGGGGAGACAGGGATCCATTCCTCCGTGATATCAATATCGTACCGTAAACAGGTCGAGTAGATGGTGGGAAACCGTTCTTTCAAAAATGTTGCCCCCAAATGCGTCACATCTAAATAGACATGGCGAGCTTTGGTTCGTTGCATTTCCGTCCAGATCGCTCGGGATACAATGTCCCTGGGTGCGAGCTCCTGGCTCCGATGATAGTGTTTCATGAAGCGTTCGCAGCGATTATTACGCAAAATCCCTCCTTCTCCTCGTAGTGTTTCGGACAGCAGAAAAGGAGGACTCGAAGGGAGATACAGTGCAGTTGGATGAAATTGGACGAATTCCATGTCTTCCAGAATGGCACCGGCTCGAAAAGCCATGGCGATGCCATCTCCGGTCGCATTGGCCGGATTGGTGGTTCGAGCATAGACCTGGCCGGCCCCCCCTGTGACCAAAAGCGTGGCCGGGGCACAGACGATCTTGAGCGTCCCACTCAGTTCATCAAGAATTAACGCTCCCCAGCATCGTCCGTCTTGGATGCACAACTCAACTGCAACATGATTGCCCATCCATGTCAGGTTTTTCAGGCTTTGGGCTTTGACGCTGAGAGCACGAACCATTTCGCTGCCGGTGGCATCCCCTCCAGCCCGTAACACTCGGTGACGACTATGGGCTCCCTCTCGGGTGAACGCCAGCTTGCCATCCACCGTATCGAATTTGGCTCCCCATTCGATCAATTCATGAATACGTGAGGGGCCTTCTCCAACGAGCACTTTGGTGGCTGGCCGGGAACAGAGTTGATGGCCGGCTTTCAGTGTATCTGCCAAATGGAGAACGACGTCGTCTTCTTCACTGAGCGCGACGGCCACGCCGCCTTGGGCGTAAAAGGAATTATTGTCTTGTGGCCCACCTTTGGCGACCATGATGACTCGCCCATGTCGACTCAATTCAATCGCGGCTCGAAGGCCAGCCACCCCTGCGCCTAATATCAGGAAATCCGTGGAAAGCACCTGAGAGGAATGGTGTGATGGGACAGAGGAAGCCATGAAAATGAGGGAAACAGCGAAAAAGGATTGATGATTAAGAGGGAAAGTTGGGACGGTGCGTTATGCCAAACGGCAGGTCTCCTTCGGTCCTGCGGAGCAGGATGACTTGGTTGCCACTCCACAGCAGGACCCCCTGACCGTTCGCTTGAGTGGAGGCTCCTTTAGGGGTGCGTTCCCAGTTGCCTTGCCACGAGACAAAGGCTGAAATGCGGTCTCCATCAATCACCATGCGGTCGATGGTTAGGTCCAGCTGAATAGTGGCAAACGTGGCGAAGTCTTCCCGAACGTTGGCCTCTAAGAGGTCAAGATTTTCCAGCGGAAGGAGTAATTCCTGGAAGGCCGAGGCATCTTGATTGACATAGGCCGTTTCCAGTGTTTTGATGGCCTGGACCACTCGTTGGAATCGGGCGTGGTCCTCAGGGTATTTGGGGACTTTTTTCGAACATCCTGTTCCCGCAAGTGAAAAAAGGACCGAAAAGGTTATCAATATCACCCAAAAGTGGTTGTTCCAGGATCGAAGTAGAATCATGAAATTCTATAATGGAGAAGATTACTGGAGGGGGTCAAGAGAATTTATAGAAAGTAGATGATTATTGTGTGAAGGAACAGGTATGATGCGGACGATTTCCTTGACACTTTTCTTGACCCTATGATAGGAAATCAGCCGGCACTGCGGGACTTGTTCGCCAAAAGCGTGGAGATATCCTCTCCGGCCCCCAGGGTGCAGAATCGAATTAACCCAGGAATGTACTGTTATGTCGAGTGTTGTCAAAAAGCGGAGGAAGAAGATGCGCAAGCATAAACATAAAAAACTCCTTCGCCGAATGAAATTCGCCAAACGTCGTAATTAATTTCCATAGGCCGGGATGGTCAAGGGCTTGCACATGACCCAGGGGAAAAAAACTCGTATTCGGGTCCGCTCCTCTCTGGCGTCTTATGTCGGAGACCTCTTGATCCCGCCTATGCGAAATCGAATTTCAGATGTCTTAAATGATGAGTCTGTCCTGTTTATTAACTTAACGGATGTGCTGATCAATGATACTGAACATTCTGCGTTTGTAGCTCTAAATAAAAATCAAATCGAATCGGTTATTCAACTCGACTAGCCGCCGATTCGTCTTTTCTCTCGCCTTGTTGTCCCCTCCGATTGTGGTTTGGTGACGTCGTATTCTTCCTCTCAACTGAAAATTTCACCTGTTCGTGTAAGGCCTCTATGAAATATCTGTCTCGGTTTATTCCCTTCCTCCGTCCGTATCTGATGACCATGGTCGGTGCGGGGGTCTTGGTGATGGGTGTTGCGGCCTGCAACTTGTTCCTGATTCGGTTGGGCGGCTCGCTGTGGGATCTGATTACCGTCCAACGGGACTTACCGAAATTGACAAGCATGGTGTGGGTCTTTATCGGGTTGGTGATCGGACAGGGCCTGTTATCCATGGCTCATAGTTATTTGACCGCGCTCGCTTCTCAACATGTGATGGCGGATTTTCGTACCCATGTCTTTTCGCATCTTCATCGGTTGTCACTGAATTTTTTCGCAAAACGGCGAACAGGGGAATTGATTTCCCGATTAATGAACGATGTCGGGGTGATTCAAAATTTGTTAACTGAGACCCCGATGGATGCCCTGAAGCATCTCGTGACCATCATTGGGGGCGTGGGATTTCTTTTGGTGATGAATTGGCGGTTGTGTCTCTTGATTCTCATTCTCTTGCCTTTGCTGGCCATCGTCGCCCGGACGTTTGGGAAACGGTTGAAAGTCTTATCCATGCAAATTCAGGATCAAACAGCCCACGTCACCACGTTGATTGAAGAAGTGGTGTCAGGCATTCGTGTGGTCAAGTCGTTTGTTCAGGGCAAACGTGAGGATGCCCGGTTTCGTTCAGCCGTGGAGACCTTATTAGCGACCACCATGAAACGGACGGCGGTGTTGGCGGTGTTTGTTCCCGTCATCACCTTCTGTACGTTTTCAATGGCGATTGGCGTCTTGTGGTATGGGGGCAAACAGGTCATCGAAGGCCAGCTCTCACCTGGGGAATTATTTTCATTTGTTCTATTTGCAGGGATTTTAATTGGCCCGTTTGGGTCGGCAGCTCGAATGTTCTCTCAGGTGAAAGAAGTGCAAGGAGCAACGACCCGGGTATTTGAGCTCCTGGATACGCCACTGGAAATTCAGGATAGTCCGATGGCGAAGGCCTTAACGCCCATTCAGGGGAAGGTGCAGTTTGATCAAGTCCAATTTGGCTATGAGGGCCGGCCTCCTGTGTTGGATGCTGTGTCCTTTTCGATTCAAGCTGGAGAATGCGTGGCGTTGGTGGGACCCACTGGAGCAGGGAAAACGACTATTGTGAATTTACTGCATCGCTTTTATGACCCAACCGCCGGCCGTGTGCTTATCGATGGGCATGATCTCACATCCATTCAAGTGGATAGTTTGTATCAACAGTTGGCACTTGTGCCGCAGGAAACGCTGCTATTTGGCGGAACGATCGCGGACAACATCCGGTACGGTCGAGCAGATGCCCCTGAATCGGACATGATTGAGGCCAGTCGCCGAGCCAATGCGCATGAATTTATACAGTCGCTTCCAGATGGCTATGACACGATTCTTGGTGAGAAAGGGATCAATTTGTCTGGAGGGCAGCGGCAGCGCATTGCGATTGCCAGGGCGTTGCTTAAAGACCCGAGAATTTTGATCCTGGATGAAGCCACTTCAGCGTTGGATAGCCAGTCGGAATCGCTGGTGCAGTCAGCGTTAACCGAACTGATGAAGGGCCGCACCACGCTGATGATCGCTCATCGATTTTCTTCCATTCAGCGGGCGGATCGAATTCTGGTATTGCATAAAGGCACGATTGTGGAGGAAGGCCAGCACGAAGAATTACTTGCCAAGAGGGGGCTCTATCATCACTTGTATACCCTACGCGAGGTTGAGGGAATAGCGGAACCAAGCGAAGCCTGAAGCCCCATGCTAGAGGGGTCTAGGGGGCACAGAATGCGTTTGAATAGCGCAGCACAGGGTTAGCGAAGTTATAAATGAAATGACTGGTCTTCCTGATTCCGGTAGCCTGGTTTTGGGGATGATGAGGCTAGTGGATTTTTGAGAAGTCGGCAGGGATATCGATCAGTTTTCCATCAGGAAAGAACACCGCGAGGCTTCCCGGTGCTTGTGGATCGAAGTCGGCATAGGCGAATCGTGCAGTAAACCTGGACCGGAAGCTGACCCTGTCTCCTGGATTTTTCCGGCCCCGCTCCGCCGGGCCGATATCAACAGGGCGAATCGTCGTTGAACCTTGTTGAAGGGCAACTTCTGCCCCTTCAGCAAAGAACTCATCCTCTCCGCAGAACCGAATTTCAACTTCAAGGTAGGGCATTTCCAGAATTTCTTGTATTTTAGACTCTGGCATTCGAATTTCTTGTTTTTGTCGTTTGGATTCTGCCGCCTCGCGGCGGCCAAAGTACTCCAGCCAATAACGTCTGGTGCGTAATATCGCATGCGCACCACATGGTTCCACTTCGGGGTCAGCGCCAACTCGAATCGCACGCTCCGAAGCTTTCATCACTGCAGCCACATCCTCTACCGACTCGGCTTGTTCCATGGTTTTGCGACCAGCTGCCATTGCCTCATGGGCTTGTTCCAGCGTGATGGACAGGTCGATGGCCGAGGAGATTGATGGGTGCGCACTCACGCCGATCACCGTAATGGCACAAATTGTAAGCAGGAGACGAATGTACGAAGACGGCAATGAAACCATGAGCATCCTCCTTGGGACTTTCCAGGTATGACTCAGGATGAATGACGGAATTGTAGAGGACACCCCAAGCCTTTGCAATCCCTGGAGCGCACGTACGACTTGAGAGTGATCATGTCCACAGGAGACCACATTTTAGGAAACCACATTTTAAGGGTGTGGAGGTGAATGGAGGAGGGAATTGTAGTTGACTCCCTCATGCCACTTCGGTAGATTAGCGCCCTGTTAGGTAAATTAGGTGGACCGTCCCCCTACGGCACGCAGTTATTTGGGGTTCTCGCCTCAGGTAAGCAATCTCTTAATTACAAGGTATGAATGTCGAACGTCAATTTCCCTCGAATGGGTGTGGACTGCCAAGGACACCACCATGGAGAAACTATGGATCTTAAGAAAGTTGAGCGTGTATACAGTGCGTACGCATCTGTTTATGACCATACGTTTGGTAAGGTGTTTCAGCAATCACGCGAATCGGCTGTGCGGGGCCTTCCCATTGAGCCTGGACATCGGGTTCTCGAGGTCGGCGTAGGCACCGGAGAAGCCCTCCCTCTCTACCCCTCCTGTTGCGAAGTGCTGGGTATCGATTTCTCAGATGGCATGTTGGAACATGCTCGACGTCGTGTGCAGGAGCACCGGCTGAATCATGTCACTCTCAAGAAAATGGATGCCGGGAACATGGATCTTCCGGATAATCACTATGATATTGTGATGGCGGCTTACGTGGTCACGGCGGTCCCCGATTATCGAAGTGTGGTGGATGAAATGATTCGAGTGTGTAAACCCGGTGGCCGGATTATTATGCTGAATCACTTTAGCAATGGAAATAAGATGATCGCGGCGGTAGAAAAATGGATTTCTCCCCTGTGTAAGCATATTGGATTCAGAACCGATCTGGCGTTACATACCGTCTTGGAAGGCACCTGCCTGATGGTGGTTAGTAAAAAGAAGGTGAATCCTTTGCGGTTTTGGCATCTGGTGGAATGCGTGAATAAGAAAAATGGTCACCAGCCCGTGTTTGCGAATGGTTTTGCCTTGAACGGACATTCATAGACCTCTCCACGTGTTCTTGCCCCGTCTTTTCTTCTCGCCTGACATGTTTCACTATTCCCTGGCTGTGAATGTGACAAAGGCTGCGTCCCGTCGCTCGTTGATTGGCTCCGTGCGCTGAACCGACCAAAAAACTACGTCATGAAGGTTGCGCTTTGCCTCCAGCATGTCCCGTTTGAAGGTCCTGGGGTATTTCGTCGGGCTTTAGAGACTCGTGGGTATACTGTCCGGAATATTGTCGTGCCTGTTGAGGATTTGCCTGCAGATCCAGGCGATTTTCTCCTCATCATGGGCGGACCGATGTCGGTCAATGATCCTGATGCGTGGATTGCTGCCGAACTCCAATTTGTGCAAACAGCTCTCGCGCGTGATATTCCTGTCTTGGGCATTTGTTTCGGAGCGCAACTGTTAGCCAAGGCGTTGGGTGGTTTGGTGGCACCAGGGCCGAAATTTGAAATTGGCATGAGCTCCGTGTCCCTTACGGACATGGGGAAAATCGATCCCATCTTGAGTGCCACGCCACAGGACTTTCTCGTGTTTCAATGGCATGGAGAAGGGATCACTCTTCCGCC
>JAOTTP010000099.1 GCA_029864405.1 Nitrospirota bacterium | reverse complement strand
ATTGTCCTAGACGTTTCCCTACTTGGAGGGGGCGAATGATGCGAAAAATGTCTTTAGCAGGCATCGCGCTCTAGCGGCTGGAACCGATAGGCCCTCGACCTGCCGCTCAACGGTGGATTGAGTTAGCTCTTATCAAAAGAATGGATCGTTTCGCCATATATTTTTTCTTAGCAGTCCCACTCTATTTCGGGCTGCTTCACTTGGCGATTCTCCCTATTCTGCAGAAGCTCAGCCTTCGCATTCAGGGAACAAAGTTTACTTATCGACTTCAACTGGGGGTTCCCTCCGAAACTCCCGAACCATACCAAAAGTATGATATTTTTTGGTCATTTGGTGCAAACGCATTAGCGCTGCTACTATCTTTCACCCCGCTTGGTATCATCGAGGAACTCGGCTATGGCATCCAATGGTTCGGCCTCTAACCAATCGTTCAATCCGAAGGCGGAAAAACGTCAATCTTGTTGCGTCCACAAAAGCCCCGTTACTATCCCGCATCTGTTCACTCGATGTTTACCTGGCCGTAAGTGGCGAACGCGCGGATTGAATAGATGGGCCTTCGGTTCGCCACTCAGTCTCGGACTCTGTTTAGCGGATGCAGGAGTCTCCCGGAGCCAAAAGGGAACATCTACAACTTCAAAGCAATGTTTCTATTGATCCTCGGACTCGTAGTGGTGCTCCAAGTATGGACCTGGACTCGTCTTGTGCGGCATGTCGCAAGCGGGGCGCTGACAAGGTTGGGGGCTGTCGGTCGTTACGTCATGTGGGCGTGTGCGCCGGCAGTTGTGTTTCTCGCAGGGTTCTTCGGCGCTGTCGGTCTTGAAGAGTGGCTCGGCCTGGCGTTGATTCCTGAGCCACTGGCACGAGCCAGCCTCCTCATTGGGGCGGTCCTTTTGGGAGGGGCGGGCCTTGGCTCACTCTGTTTTGCCGTCAGGTGCGCGTTTCTCCCGCCTCAATCCGGAGGCTAGCGGATGAAGATGCTCTGAAATCCCGGCTGGAACAAACGGATCTTCGGTCTTCCTCTTAACCGCGAATTTGATTCGGTGTGTAGGAGATGAGCCATGAGACACCACAGTAATATCTTTGCATCTTTAATTGTTTCCACCGTGATGCTTGGATTAGTGGTAGGCGCCGAGGCTAAGGCCAAGCCCGATCTTCTTCATAGGACCATGACTCATGGGGGTCTTGAGCGGACTTATTCACTTCATTTTCCCATTGGTGTGTTGCCTGACGCGCCACAGCCCCTGGTTTTTGTGCTTCATGGTGGTGGTGGGGCAGATGCCAAGACCATGGCGAAGCGGACGGGGTTGAATACCATCAGTGACCGGGAGGGATTTCTTGTCGTGTATCCTGCTGGCATCGATGGACAATGGAACGATGGGCGAGGCAAAACCTTCCGGCGTGCCAAGGATAATACGGGAGTGGATGATGTGGGTTTCATTTCATCGATCATTGACCTCCTCGTCAACGAAGGCATGGCCGATCCAAACCGCCTCTATGTGATGGGTCTGTCCAATGGCGGCATGATGACCTTACGCATCGGTATTGAACTAGGGTCGAAGCTAGCCGCTATCGCATCCGGGATTGCCAACCTTCCGGTCCGTCTTTCGGATAAACGGCCCGTTCAGCCGTTATCGGTTCTGATGATGAATGGGACCGACGATCCGCTGGTGCCGTGGAACGGAGGCCCAGTACATGTCCTGGGCAAAGATTACGGAGAAGTGCTCTCCACTGAACAGACTGTCCAATACTGGGTGGATCGTGCAGGCCTGCAGTCGACGCCAAGCAGGCGCATGCTGCCTGATACTGCGCCAACCGACGGATGCCGAGTGGAGGTGGTGACCTATAAAAAGGAAGGCGAGTCGTTAGAAGTCATTCTGTACGCGATGAAGGGGGGCGGGCACAATCTTCCTGGGGGCAATACACCTGATCGACCCCGCTTAGTTGGTCCCAAGTGTATGGACATCAATGGTGCAGAAGTGATCTGGGATTTTTTCAAGAGACATTCCCGAGTTGCACAAGACAATTCAAAGACCGCGGATACTCCGCGCGAGTAGCCGTTCACCAACTGCCAGTATCAACCAAATGTGTACCCTGGTCAAAAAGATTTTCGAACGGCCTTTCTGTGGCTGATAGAATTGCTGCCATGATACATAAATTCTCTTATTTTGCTTATGGATCCAATATGTGCACAAAGAGGCTTCATGCGCGAACACCCTCGGCTCAGGCTATCGGAATTGGCACTGTCATGGGGCATCATCTGCGGTGGCATAAGAAAAGCCAGGATGGGTCTGGGAAATGCGATATCCATTTCACCGGAGAGCACCATCATCAGGTGCATGGAGTGCTGTTTGAAATCGCTGTGTCCGAGAAACAACGACTGGATACTGTCGAGGGATTGCATCACGGGTACGAAGAAAAGATGGTGGAGGTGATCACCTCATCTGGTCTTGTTTCAGCCGTTACCTACTACGCAACCATAATCGACGAGAAGTGCAGGCCCTATGAGTGGTACAAGCGGTATGTGGTCGAAGGAGCGATCGAATACGGTCTCCCGGAAAATTATGTGCACATCTTGAAGTCCATTGCAGCCGTGAAGGACTCTGATCTTGAGCGAGAACAAAGAGAAACACGCATTTTTATGGGCAGCTGACATTCGACTGAAATCTGACGCTGTTAGCCGTGGCGCATTTTTCTGTGGTTCAGTGGCCGGTGGCGCTTACGGGGAAGTAGAGCGCCCGCATGTGGAGAACGATACGGAGAAGTTCATGAAGCGGACATCCTGGACTGAAAGTGGTGGCGGATGACCACAAGGAGCAAGTGGGTGCATAGAAATCCCCACTCAGCTGTGGAATCTGGTTCGGCCTAAAAGATGAATAAAGAAGAAGCAAGACAGATTCTCCAAGGTGAGCTTGAGGCTTTCAGAGTCAAGTCTCATGCAGAGCTGGTCAAGTTGATTGATGCCGAACCCATTGCAGGCGAACGTGCAAGCCCCAGCGGGAAATGGTATCAGATTGAGATCCAAGTATTTTGGGATGACAAGCCGTCTGGAGACATTCGCGTTATTGGCTCCATTGATGTTGGAGGATTGGAATCCTTCGTTCCTCTGACGGACGATTTCATAAAGGGTCCGTAATTCTACACCCCTAGGCATTCTTGAATCGTGCGGTGATGATCTCATCGCGAACTCCCTTCCTCTCCCGCTCTTTCCTTTCAGAATAACTGTTGTCCCTCAATACTTTTTTGATGTGGCTTGAATTTTATTGAAACAGTTCAGGAACACTTTTGTGTTCCATTCTGTGGCACTGGGATTACCAGAAAGAGGGAAGCCTCCTGCTCAAAAAAGGCAGACGAGGGGTTTTGCCGATGAAATATAAGTGAAAATTTTAAAAGGTCTCCTTTGGCATGGACTTTGTACTGTTTAGAATTAATCCCTGACAGAGAATTGGGGGAGGAATCCAGGATCTTTATCTTTTTTTGTCATCATTCAACTAGATCATCATAAGTTTGATAGGGGAGGAAAATATGAAAAGCCAGCGGATTTGCTCCACATTGTCTTACGCATTTCTGAGTGTAGCTTTGACTTTGCTGATGGGGTGTTCGAGTCAAAGGCCGGTGGTCTATCCGAATGCGCACCTCCAGGAAGTTGGTGACGAACAGGCGGAGAAGGACATGGTGGCCTGCGAACAACTGGCCGAAGAACATGTCTCGGAATCAAATGCAGGTGCAAAAGTTGTCGGGCAAACCGCCATAGGAGGCGCCATCGGAGCTGCCGGGGGTGCAGTCATCGGTGCCATTACCGGTGATCCAGGCATTGGAGCAGCAATTGGCGCCGCTGCCGGAGCAGCCCAAGGGCTTATCCGTGGTCTATTGGGAGCAGCCAGTTCCGATCCAAATCCCGCTTATCAAAAATTTGTGAACCGATGCTTAAAAGAGGCCGGGTACGAAACAACAGGATGAGCAGGAACAATCAGCCGATTGTGATCTTTACAGATTTTCTCGCAATCAATCCTTCAGTAAATAATACACACACATGAGGGGTCGGGTTTTACACGGTTCTCTTTCAAGAGTGATCCGTTCAGGATTTCGAAAACTTTCCAGCCTCGATGGCTGTCAAGCTCACATTATTTTCCCAGAGGGTTTTGGATTAAAGGTTCCTGTATAGGTGTTCTTCACCCAAATGGGCAAGGAGCAGGGGGTTAAAAAGGTTATGTCTGATTCGAGGGAACCCCGGTTGGTGATCTTCGTGCAGACGGTGGGTTAGGGGGTGATGGGTTGGACCGCTTGGCTGTCCTGTGCCAACTTGGTCTCTAAAAACAGGGCTTGTTCCAGTGACCGGAAAAATTTCTGGTAGGGTTCTGGATCTTCGACGGCCCGCAAATAAAACTGAGCGCTTGCCCGCACGACCAATTGTTTTTCGTTTCGCGGTCGTACCGTGACGGTGAGCCTAACCAAATCATTGCGATGCCAGAACGGTCCCCATGAGAGATAGGTTTTACTGAAAATGAGAAGATTTTGGTCGTCGTAGAGGTGGTATAAGGGATCATAACCATATTCTGGTCGCTCAAGGGGCGCAAAGTATTTGCCGGATACAATACCGAGTTCTTCATCAAGCACGTCCAGCTGAAAATTCAGATCCTGCATCGTGGACACGATGGTTTTGAGTATAGTTTGACGATCGGTCATATCGAAGACCCGGCTTTGGGCCGCTCGTAATTTCACCTGACTGGCTTCAGACATCCCGATCTGTTCCCTCGCATCCCACTGATTTTCATGTCGCGACTCATAGGGTGTGAGGCAGCCCTGAAGAAGCAGTCCTACAGCGAGGAGGCAACCGATAGGTAGGGCCTTCGCAAGATGTTTCAGATGGCAATGCATTGGGATACCTACTCCGGACTATTCTTTGGTAATAAACAGAGAGCGCTCCAATGTGGCGAAAAAATTCTGGTAGACTTTTGGATCCTCAATTGGTTTGTTGTTGTAGATGGCATTCGCCCGGATCATCATGTGTCCTTCGGTCTGGGATCGCACGGTGACCGTTATCCCCATGACATCAGTATAATTGGGTTCCGCAAAACGGGCCGCGGTGACGAGTCCCATGGGTTCATTGGCGCGCTCGATGATGAA
>JAOTTP010000160.1 GCA_029864405.1 Nitrospirota bacterium | reverse complement strand
CGGGCTGGCTCAGCTTAGATTGTTGTATTGGGCTGGTGGATAAAAAAATCGCCGACGGCAAGTCCGTTGTGGAAAATGCCCTGGGCATCGGCATCAGCGGCTATTTCGATACGAGTTATAACTGGAGTTCCAATCGCCCCAGAAATCCGGCAAATATCAGCGGGCACTATTTCAATAAGGACCACGACAAGATCGTCTTTAACAATTTTCATCTCGCCATCGAAAAACCGGAAAAAGACTGGGGTGTCGGGTTTCGCATTTCCGGGGATTTCGGGAGGACCGGTGAGTTGCTGAGAGAGGCGACGCTGTGGGGCAAAACTTTTCAATCCGAGTCTTCCGCGGAATTGCGCGAAGCCTATTTTACGACAACCGTTCCCATCGGCGAGGGGCTGCAGATCAAGGGCGGCTTGTTTGTGACCTTGCTGGGAACCGAGATCATTCCTAATCCCGGTGCCTATAATGATAACATCTCACGCTCTTTTCTGTTCAACCTCGCGATTCCCTTTCGTCACCTGGGAATGTTGTTTACCTACCCGGTCCATAAGATCGTCAGCCTGACGGCAGGTATCGTTACCGGCTGGGATAACCCGCGCGACAGCAACCATACGCCGTCGTTCCTGGGCAGCGTTTCCGTTACTCCCAATGACACGTTCAGCTACGTTGCCGCCGTCAGCGCCGGCGAGGAACCGGCCACGAATCACAACACGGCGCGGTTCGTGATATCCAATGTCTGGACCATCAAGCCCACGGATCCACTGGCGCTCATCCTGGAATATACTTACGGCACACAGAACCAAGCGTCCCTGGGAGGAACTCGGGATGCCACGTGGCAAGGCGTGGCGGGGGTTGCTTCCTATGCCTGGACGGATCGTTTTTCCACGGCCCTGCGAGGTGAATATTTTAGCGATCGCGATGGCGCACGTATCGGCGGCGATTTCTTTGGCACCCATGCCAATGTCGAGGTCGCGGAGTTCACCCTGACCGGCGCTTACAAGTTTACCAAGATGCTGACCGGGCGCGCCGAAATTCGCCACGACATGGCCAGCCGAAGGGTTTACGCCAGAGGCGGCAGCAACGCGGACAAAAATCAAACCATCCTGGGCGCGCAGTTGCTGTATTCATTCTAGCAGAGCGAGTATCGCTGACCTAAAGGGGAGAGAAGCATGGCTTCTCTCCCCTTTTTTTTCTCGCATTCGCAGTTATTTGGAGCGGGGTAGCATGCAAGAACATCCGGCCCATGATTTGCGGTAATTATACTCGTCCAGTATAAGAAAACATTCACCGCGAATCTTTTCGTCGCGAATCCTAATTATTATCGAAGGCTAAGGTGGAGCAGAAAAACTCTTT
>JAOTTP010000159.1 GCA_029864405.1 Nitrospirota bacterium | reverse complement strand
GACGAATGGCGCTGCTTTAGGGACGAAGTGCTTGTCGTATTTGTCGTATTTGAGGTTAGACATAAACATACCTCCTTGGTAGGATCCCATGATATCCACATCATAAACCGATCCCGCCAGGAGGCATCTCATGGCTCAAAGTATCGCAACCCCTTTGATGCGTCAACTTCAAACCCATCGCGATCAAATCTTGGCCGCACCCACAGTGCTCGATGACGATCTGCTCACCCCCTCTCATGTAGCGACAGCCCTGGCTCAAGAGAATTTTCAAGGTCGAAATCGACTCTTTCCCCCTCATCTGACGCTTTGGACCTTTCTCCTCCAAGTACTCAGCCCGGATGGCTCCTGCCGGGACGCTCTCAGTCGCCTGCGCCCCTGGATGATCGCCAACGGCCAGACACCCTGTTCACCCAACACGGGCAACTATTGCAAAGCTCGAAAACGGCTACCGCAAGGCGCCGTCGAGACGTTGGCCCGCCAAAGTGGCCATCAGCTGTGCGATCAAACGCCTGAGGCGTGGCTGTGGAAAGGGCACCACGTCAAGATCGTCGATGGGACGACGGTGTCGATGGCCGATACCGAGGCCAATCAAGCGGCCTATCCCCAACAGGGTGCTCAGAAGCCGGGCTTGGGGTTTCCGATTGCCCGCGCGGTCGCCTTCTTTGACTTGGCCTGCGGGGCCTGGACCAGCCTCGGAATCGGGCCCTATCAAGGTAAAGAGACCGGTGAGATGGCCTTGTTTCGCGATCAACAGGGCTCTTTGCAACGTGGTGATGTCATGCTCTCCGATTGCTATTACAGCTCGTATTGGAATTTGGCTGGGCTTCAGAGCCGAGGTATCGACTATGTCGGGCGTCAGCACCATCGTCGCAAGACGGACTTTCGCCGGGGCCAGCGTTTGGGCCGTGAAGACCACATTGTCTCGTGGCCCAAGCCGGCCAAGCCGACCTGGATGACACCAGAGGCTTATGCCGAGCTGCCTGATCAACTCTCGGTACGAGAAGTACGGGTGCGAGTGAGTCGGCGAGGATTCCGTACCCGCGTTTACGTGGTGGTCACGACGCTGCTTGACGCCGTCCTCTACAGCGCTCAGGACTTGGCGGACCTCTACTTAGAGCGCTGGCACTGCGAACTCGATCTGAGATCGATCAAGACCGTGTTGGGCATGGAGGTGTTGCGGTGTCAAACGCCCGAGATGGTCCGCAAGGAACTGTGGGTGTATATGTTGGCCTACAATTTGATCCGAGCGGTCATGATGCGGGCGGCGAGTCGGGCAGGGCTTTGTCCTCGCCAGCTCAGTTTCAAAGGGGCGGTTCAGGCGGTCAACGGCTTTATTCCCGCGTTGGTCATCG
>JAOTTP010000044.1 GCA_029864405.1 Nitrospirota bacterium | reverse complement strand
CTCTTGACTCTCGACGGTGATAGAACCCTCATGTGCATCAATAATGTCTTTGATAATTTTGGTGCCCAACCCGGTTCCTCCAGGTTTTGTGCTGATGGCCCCTGTAGTGAAAAGACTCTCTCGGACCTTTTGTGGCATACCTCGGCCTGTATCGACCACTGACAAGTCCACCGTATTATCCGCCGAGGAGATACGCCCTTGAATCGTGATAGACCCGCCCACTGGAACTTCTGGTATCGCATTATTGATGAGGTTATAGAAGAGCTTGAAGAGACGAGGCTCATCAGCCTGTATTGGCGGAAGATCGGCAAGTCCTTCCGTTTGGAGTGCAATACCCTTCTCCTTAGCCAGAAACTGTAAGGTCTGAATAACTTGACTCACGACCTCGGCCAAGTGGCAAAGGCTGAATTGAGGCTGGCTACTTAAGCCTTTGACACAGTCAGCAACATCCCTCATTTCGTTTTGGATACGCTGAGCATTATTCCGTACCATGTCGATAATTTCCTTGCTCATCTCCTGGCTGGACTTCGCCTCTCTGGCCTGGGTTTCAGGCAACTGAGTGAAATGCTCACTCAACTCGTCCTGTAGGAGCCAGGCCCCGCTGAGTATAGGCATCAACATGTTCTTGATATCGTGTCCAATGTCTCCGAGCATTCGTGCGACCTCGGCTAGTTTGGTTTCTTGCTCCAGTTTTGTCTGGAGTTCCTTGTTCCATTCAGCAAGTTGGGTGGCTTGCGCCTGAACGGCGTGATGAAGTTCCCTAATCCTGAGCAGTGAGCGGACCCTTGCAAGAAGTTCCACTGGATTAATCGGCTTAGTGAGGAAATCATCAGCGCCGGCTTCGATCCCCTTCACTCGCTCCTTGGCTGGATCAAGAGCTGTCACCATGATCACTGGAAGAAGAGCTGTTTGGGAATTTTCACGTATCCTTTGGCAGACTTGATACCCGTTGAGTTCGGGCATCATCACATCAAGCAGCACTAAGTCTGGGTTCTCCTTCGTAATGAGTGCTAAGGCTTTACTACCGGAGTCCGCCGTAATCACGGCATAATGTTGGTGCTCGAGGATGGCAACCAAAAGTTTGATATTTGCCGGGGTGTCGTCAACGACTAGGATTTTTGCTTGAGCCTTCACGATGTTCCTCCTCAAAAAAGCGATGCGAACCCCTAGCTAGCGTCCTGGCTGTCCAAGCGCGAATTCAGTACATTTTTGATGGCAGGGATAAACTCCTTTATGCTGATAGGTTTGGATTGGTAGCCGTCAAAACCCGCTTTCAGGATCTCGTCACGCTCACTTGTCATCACTGAAGCTGTTACGGCAACGACTGGGATTGCTTTCGTTAAAGGATCTGCTCTGAGATGTTGTAAAGCGGTCTTCCCGTCCATTCCGGGGAGTTGAATGTCCATCAGGATTAACGCAGGGTGGTGGGTGCGAGCGATTTCGATCCCCTCCTCGGCAGTCACCGCTTCGATGGTTTCATATCCATTGAATTGAAGGAGGTCTCGAACCAACTTAATATTTTTTTCGTTATCCTCTACAATGAGGATCAATTCTTGTGCCATTGGTTTCTCACGATTCAGGCAAGGTTCACGTCTGTTCGCTATGCAGGCTCCAAAGGGAGGTGAAGATGAAAGGTTGTGCCTATGCCCTCTTCACTCTCAACCGTGATTGAGCCACCATGCGCATCTACCACATCTTTGACGATCTTGGTTCCCAATCCTGTCCCCCCGTGTTTCCGGCTGATGGCCCGAGCTGAAAAGAGACTCTCACGTATCTCAGGAGGCATACCCCGGCCGGTGTCTGCCACGGACAGAAACAGGAACCTCGCCTCAGGGTCGGCCCGACCTTGTATCGTAATAGATCCTCCAGCCGAAACCTCTGGAATGGCATTGTTGATAAGGTTATAGAATGCGTTGAAGAGCCGGCGCTCGTCAGCCTGAATTAGGGGCAAGGAGTCAAGGTTCTCAATGCGTAGTGAGACACGCTTCTGATCAGCCTCCAGGTTCAGCATCCTTACCACACTACTCACAACATTTTTCACCTGGCAGGGCACCAGATGAAGAGGTGAGCTCAGACCCTTGACGCAGTCGGCGATTTCCCCTACCCGTTCCTGGATGTGATGGGCCCCATTGGTCACCATCTTGATGATTTCTTGGCACAACTTCTGACTGGCTTCCGCCTGGTACCGCTCGCTCTCTGGCAATCTACCGAAAAGATCATTTATTTCCTCTTGTAAGAGGAATATGCCGTTCTTTATTGGCGTAGTTTGGTCCCTGACCTCATGCCCGATATCTCCCAATGAGCGCGCAACCTCGGCCAACTTGGCTTCTTGAGCTAACCTGATTTCCAGTTTCCTATTCCACTCAGTCAGCTCCCCGGCATGGGACTGAATCGCATCATGCATGACTTTAATCCTGAGGAGTGATCGAACTCTCGCGAGAAGTTCCGCTTGATTAATCGGCTTAGTGAGAAAATCATCAGCACCAACTTCGATCCCCCTCGCTCGCTGCTCAACCGGATACATGGCGGTCACCAAGACAACCGGAAGAAGGGTGGTTTCCGGGTTCTCACGAATTTTTCGGCAGACCTCAAATCCGTCCATTCCAGGCATCACCACATCCAGGAGAACCAAATCCGGCCGCTCCTCCGCCACTTTCTCTAAAGCTTCCGGCCCCGTGGTGGCTGTCACCATGGTATAGCCCTGAATTCCTAACAGGTCGACTAGCAGCTTCACATTGAACGGCGTATCATCAACGACTAGGATCGTGGCGTTTTGTACCATGAAGCGACCTCGCTTGAAGTAGGCTTTTAGACAGCCTGTGGTTAGTATGGTTCCAGTTCAAGGAGCGAGCGGATATGCACGAGAAAGTCTGCACGGCTGAATCCCCCCTTCTGCACCAGATCACTAATCCGGCCAGTGAGGACAGCTCTCTCCGATGAGGTCAATGTCTTACAAGTGAGGACCATGATCGGGATGCTTGCGGTCCGGAGGTCACGCTTCAATTCATCCAGGACTTGAAAGCCATCGACATCCGGCATTAACAAATCCAGTACGATCAGATGAGGACGCTGCTCCTGGGCCAACGCCATCCCTTCCCTGCCACTCCCGGCTTGCAACACAATGAATCCTTCAGGCTCAAGCACCGCCTGCATCAGTTCGAGCACCATCGGGTCATCATCGACAATAAGAATCGTCCTATCAGGTTGGGCATGAGAGGTCCTGGCGACCCGGCGGACCGCAGAGATGACATCGTCACGGTCTACAGGCTTGACCAGGTAATCCGCTGCGCCTAATGAGAATCCCTTGCCGCGTTCATCTAAAATGGACACGATCACGACAGGAATTCCTGCTATCGTGCGATCGTTCTTCAAACAGCTCAGAAATTCCCAGCCATCTAACCCCTGCATTAAGATGTCGAGCATGATCACGCCAGGTCGGAGCCTCCGCGCTTTTTCAAGGCCCACTTCGCCGCTGTTCGCAAACTCGACCGCAAATCCTGCCTCTGCTAAGTAAAGTGAAAGTAGTTTGGACGCAGAGGGATCATCCTCTACCACCAGGACGAGCGAGCGATCTTGTTGGACACTTGATGCCTCTATTGAGAGCACTGACACCTTTTCAAGGGATTCTCTTATTGGTAAAGAAAAGGTGAATGTGCTTCCTCGACCGACCTCGCTCGTCACAAAAATTTTGCCGCCATGGAGTTCAACAAATTTTTTTGTGAGAGCCAATCCGAGACCAGTGCCCTCTCGTTTGCCTATATAATTCCCCCCTGCCTGGTAGAATTCATCGAAGATCTTCTCCTGATGATCGGGGGCAATCCCGATTCCAGTGTCAGTCACGGAGATTTCCACGACCCCGCTGTTTGGGATAGCTTTCAAAAAGATACTTCCGCCTTCGGGCGTGAATTTGAGGGCGTTCGACAGAAGATTGAGAAGGGTCTGCTTCACCTTGCGTTCATCCGCCGTGCAATGGCCCAGCTGACTGTCGATCTCCAGAATGGTCTCAATGCCTTTGCGAGTGGCCCGCTCACGCATCATGGTCAGTGTATCCCTCAGCAGGGTTGGAAGGTCAAACGTCGTCAGCTCTAGCTCCATTCGGCCCGATTCAATTTTTGCCAGATCAAGAATGTCGTTGATCAACGCCAGGAGGTGGCGGCCGGAAGAGAGAATATCCTGCAAGTATTCTTCTTGTTTCGGGTTGACCTCACCAAACATTTTCGCCAGAAGGACTTCCGAAAACCCAATAACCGCGTTGAGCGGTGTCCTTAGTTCATGAGACATCCCAGCCAAGAATTCTGATTTATGTTCGGTGGCCATCAATGCCTGATCCCGGGCAATTTCCAATTCGGCTGTACGCTCTTGAACCCTCTGTTCTAACGAAGCCGTGAGCGCTTGCAACGCCTCTGTCGCCTGTTTCCGCTCAGTGATGTCACGGATAATGCCGCTAAAAAATGTTCCTCCTTCTGTCTTCCAGGTGGCAATGGAAAGATCCAGTGGGAATTCGCTGCCGTTTTTCCTCACTCCGTACCACTCCAGGGTTTTTCCAAGAATCCGTTCCTCACCCGTTGCAACAAGACGTTCCAATCCGGTTCGATGAAGCTCCCTGTACCGTTCAGGCATCAAAACCGTTAGGGGTTTACCTAAGACCTCTTTTTCTCCGTAGCCGAAGATTGTTTCCGCACCTCTGTTCCATGAAATAATGTTTCCAGCGTAATCGGCTGAAATAATGGCATCGTTAGCTGACTGTGCCACGGAACGGAATCGCATCTCAGACTCCCGCAATTCCTCCGATTTACTTTTGAGAAGGTTGACCGTTTCGGTCACCGTCTCTCCTAAATATTCAATGTCGCCCCGATCCAGGTTTTCCCGTGTGGGAAGTGCAGCGCCCTTCGATTCTTCCATCACTGGATCACCACTGGCGACTTTCAGCTTAGCTAGGGCCTCCTGAAGGTGGTTGCTGACCTTCTGAAGAAGCCCAGCCACTTGTTTCTGAGCCCATTGAACGCCAAGAATGCCGGCTGCCATAAGAATGAGCGTGAGGACCGTCATCCGCAAAACCAATTGGGTTTCTTCCCGACGAAGGTCGTCCAGGGAAAATATGACCCGAATCCAGGCTTCAATTTGCCCTTTTCCGATGAGTGGGGCGACGATGATCAGCAACTGTTCCCCGGTGGGTCCCTCATCATAGCGAACCACTTCCTGTTTCTGCTGCTTCATGTCCAGCCATGATCGATCCTCGAGAACCAGACCGATTTGTTGGGGGTTTTGGGCAGCGACGATCATGTTGTCCTTATCAATGACCTCAATCCCTCGAATGTCAGGATCTTTTGAGTATTCAAGTAAGGCCTCCTGGATCCGGAACAAATTCCCATGGACGGCCGCCCATCCCCCTAAGGCAAACGCTTGGGTAAAGGCCAATCCCTTGGCTTCCACGCCTTCATGAAGGCTTGACCGTTGCACCGAAAGCATCACGGTGGAGATGAGCCCCATGATCAGGAGAATCATCCCGGAGAGAACGAGTGTGTGGCGAAGGCGAAGGCTTCCTCTCCATTTGGTGAGAAACCAGGAAAAGAGAGGAATGGTACGAGACGGCATGCGACCGTCCTCCGGAGTTAAAAATGAATTCTGAAGAAAAGGTCTATGAACAGGGACTCATGATCCACGGTTGGCTGATCTTAACCGAAGCCCTTTCATGGGAAGCTCACATTGATGACCGAGGGGACAGATTCATTCACCGTGAGAGAGAGTTCCTTCAGTCCAAGGGTTTTGTGCCAAAATTGTAGGCGATGCGTTCCCGGAGGAACTTGCGTGAGTTCGAAATGGCCCGTCTCGTCGGTGCTCGTAAAATAGGGATGGTCAAAAATGTGAAGGGAGGCACGCATAAATTTATGGGCATCGCACCGGACGTCCAATCGACCCGCTTCTTTCAACGTCTTGCGGATGGTCCTCCCCCCAGGGGGCAGAGCAACATTCAAGAATGTTTGGTCATCTTGAAGAATGTGAGTATTATGAAGCACAGGGTCAGCATTCTCAATATTCAACATGCTCCCCTCAACCCCGAGGATGACAGATGGTTGAAAACGACAGCCTCGGTTATCCAACCGCAACGGATCCTTTTGTGGTAACGGCTTGCCTGAGGCTATTCCCTTCAAATTGACCACAATATTGAAAATTCCCTTCGAGGCGGAATCCACCAGTAAGGAATCATCCGGCAACGATTCACCACAAAATTTTTCGTCTCGATTGACCTGCAGTAACTGTATTTTTGGAATCTCTCCCTGGAAGGTCACTTGCCCTGTAATCACTCCTCCTAGGCCTGGGACTTCTTGGTAGGCCTCTAGAACGCAGGGGGACACCCATACGGCAACTCCTAGGATCAACGTCGTGCCTAACCTCACTGAAATGTTCAATGAGTATCCCTTGGTTGTGCTAACGAGAAAATGTACAGAGCAAGGTCCCACCCCTCCTCGGGATCCAGCGAATCGCCGTAGGAGGGCATTGGCGTTCCATCCAATCCAGTCATGATGGTGCGGTAAATGGCCTGTGGACCTTGCCCACTTTTCAAACTCTTGGTGGTCAGATCTGCAGGTCGGATGGGTGTACCGGTCGGATCGGTCAGTTCCTGTGCCAATGGTCCGTTTCCGCGGGCCTCATCTCCATGACAGGCAGAACACTGCATTTGGCGGTAGACTTGAAGACCGCGAGTGACCGCCTCCTGTGTGGGGAGGTGCGCTGGTGGAAAGACTATAGGGGTTCCTGGTGGTCTTTTCAAGAAACGAGGCGACAGAGTCTTGAGGTACATAACCAGAGCCCGAAGATCCGTTTTGGGGAGACCCTTATAACTATCCATGGCCGTCCCAGGAATTCCTTCAGAAATAGTGCGAAACAGGTCATCGTCTGTAGGCAAGTCTCCACTAGGGGTGGATCGGAACTTGTAGACACCCTTGGTAAAGTCCAGAGGTTTGGTCCTCAGGTCTTGGGCCACTTTTCCTTTTCCATCGCCATCCACACCATGACAATTCGAGCAGTGTTCTCGATACACATTCCCTCCCCGAGCCACAGCCTCGTTCGTTTCCACTTGGGCAAGACTGTCGGGTGGGCGTTCTTCCTTTACACGAGCCTGCAGAGGCTCTGTCTTTTCGTTGCCAAGTTTTGGGGTGGGGTCGGACTTTTTTTCCTGAGTGGTTTGGTCAGGAGGAGGCGGGTCAATTGCCGCTGTGCAACCTCCAACTACCACGAGAAGAACTGTGGCAAGAGGAAGCCATGTGCGATGCCATCTGGAAAAAGTCACAGAAATTGATGCTTCATTACCATAGGGGAGTTTCAAGAACATTTGGAGCATTGTAATGGAAAACCTCCTTGCGGTCCAAGATTCTGTTGGGGTCGATTCGATTGAGCAATTAAGCTGCATCCCACCGAGGAAGGCTTTCCGGAAACGGAGCTTTCCGGAGACTATGCGAGATTGCTCAAACTGACGGGGAAGAAAATGATATGGATATGGGGTCAGGATATGGGGTCAGGCATGAGTATTGACTTATCTATCCATCTTTTCGTAGATTCCGGCTATGGCTCGAAAACCGCGTGTCGAATTCCCCGGTGCCCTCTATCACGTAATTGCTCGCGGCAACCGGCGCACGACCCTCTTTCATGACGAGGCGGATTATGCCGCGTATCTCGAACGCCTTGAACGCTATCGCCGGCGGGATAGTCTCCGGTGCTATGCGTTTATCTTGATGAGCAATCACCTGCATCTGCTGGTCGAAACCGGGGAGGTCCCCCTATCTCGTACCATGCAGACCCTCCAATTCACCTATACCCAATATTACAACGGGCGCTACCGGAAGATAGGGCATCTGTTCCAAGGACGTTACAAGGCCATTCTGTGTGATCGGGATACCTATCTCCTGGAGTTAGTCCGATATCTGCATTTGAACCCGGCACGTCTGCGGCAACCGCAAGACCCCTGGGGGTATCCCTGGAGTAGTCACGGCGTCTACCTCGGGCAATCGGGTCCGGTTGAGATTGAGACCTTGCCCATTCTTGAACAGTTTCATCGGCAGGTGGGGCCAGCGCGAAAGGCCTATCGGCAGTTTTTGCAGGAAGGGCTGGGCATGGGGCATCAAGCGCATTACTACGAGGCGGTAGACCAACGTTTCTTGGGGGACGAGCGCTTCCTGGCAGAGCTCCAGGGCAAGACCAAGGCAAAAAACGAGGTGACGGTGAAGGGGCCCAAGGTGAGCTTTCCTCGGATTCTCCAGGCCGTGGCAGAAACGACGGGCTATTCGCCCGACCATTTAGTTCGGGCAGGGCGGGAGCGCAATCCGGTAGCAACGCGCGCATTCCTTGTGTATGCGGCACGAGAGTGGAGTGACTTGAGCGTCAAGGAGATCGGACGTCGTCTGAATCGTGATCCTTCGATGATCAGTCGCCTGTATGCGGGCTATGCGCTGAAGCGGACTCCTTCTTTGGAAAAGCAGGTCCGAGCGATACTGAAGAAATAAGTCACAAGTCATGCCTGACCCTCTTTTTCTTTCCTCAAGATCTGAACCACTCCACTTTGAAGCGAGCGGGTCATCAGAAAGATTGAAGGGAGGCTACAACCGTGCCCGGATGGCTTGTAAGATTTGACGGGAACGGACTTCATCCCCCAAAAGACCCACTCGAATCGTGAGTTTTGAGCGTGAAGAAGTGAGAGAATTGATCGAGACCCAAACCTTCTTTTGATCGGCCGTTTCGGACTCCAATTCCGCCACCAATTTATCTCCCCGTTCTTTGTCTACCGGAAGTTCAAGGCTTTTCAAGGCGGCCACCGTAGCCCGTTGGACTTTAGGGACAGGGGCATCAACTTCATCCTCCAGCTTGCCCATGACATAGGTCGCACCTGCCGCGCCGGCACCGGCACCCACCCCTAAGAGGGCGACAGCGCATCCGGTCATTGTGGTGAGGATGCATCCGACAAGCAAAAGGTTGATGCCTGAGCTTCTCATCATCCAACCAGAAAGTCGCACAGGTAACATAGTAAACGCCCTCCTCAAAATCTTTGCAACATGTCAAATGAACTGCGACAAGTTACCAACCCTTTTCAAGGGGCTTATCGGATATGGGCCCTCAAAATTGAATCCCAATCCCTGATAGGCTGCTGATCATAAACCTTCTTCGGGGAAGGGCGATCATGGCGTGCCATATAGCAAGGGAGACGTACATTTCCTTAAAGGGACAATAAACAAATAAGTAGGATAATGGCTCAATCTCATATCCCGAAACAGACATTTTTCGTTGATGTCATGCTGGGCAAGCTGGCGCGATGGCTTCGCATCCTTGGTTATGATACCGCATATGAGCGGAACATGACCGACAGAGCGATCGTCGATCGAGTCTTGAATGAACAGCGATGGCTTTTGACCCGAGATCGATATCTGGTCCAACGGAAAGCCATCCGAGGACGTTTCACTCTTATTCGCAGTGACTTCGTGACTGACCAATTACGACAGCTCCGAACGGAGCTTCAGCTCAGGCTTGCTATTGACGAGGAGACGTTGTGTCGCTGTGTTGCCTGCAACCACATTCTGGAGAACATCCCATCTGCTCAAGCTGATCCACGAGTTCCTCCTTTTGTCGCCCAACATTATACTCACTTTACTGGTTGTCCAAATTGTGGCCAACTCTACTGGGCAGGTACCCATTGGAGTCATCTTCAACAAAGGCTGAAGCTGGTCAACCTTGGCTCAACCAATCAAGTCCCCGATCAATAGCTTATTTCAGAGAGTAGAGAAACTCATCTTGAGGGAGTGACGTGTGCATGGCGAATTCCTCAACATGACCGCCCTTAGGGTGTCAAACAATCTCTTACCATATGATCGCCAGACAGAATCCTCTCGTCTTCCGGTGGGTATTGAGGTCTTCCCGACACCCGTCCGTGAACAGCAAGTTACGTTGACACAATCCTTTTCATTCCATTTATTCAGATAGCCTGGGATAGTCCGTATAACCTTTCGCGCCAATGGGCGAATACCAATGTTGCATATCGGCGGGCGCATTCAGCTCAGCCTTGAGCCTAAAGCGCTCAACCAAGTCAGGATTACTGATATACGGGCGGCCAAATGCGATTAAATCGGCGTGACCGTCTCTAATCGCACTCTCCGCCGATGCCTTATCGTACCCGCAATTGCCCATTAAGGTGCCATGATACACGGAACGAAATTCGCGTAAGGTCATGGGAGCCCCCAGTTCATGGAAGCCGAAACCCAAGCCGTCCACGATATGCAGGTAGCCCAGATGACAGGCATCTAACTGGGCGGCTGCATACGTGAACTGTTCCCGGAAGTCCGGTGATCCCATATCGTTGAAATTGCCATTGGGAGAGAGTCTCACTCCCACGCGCTGTGACGGCCAGACGGCACAAACCGCTGTCACAATTTCCGTCAAAAACCGATAGCGAGATTCAATGCTCCCGCCATACCGGTCGGTACGCACATTGGTCCGTGATTGCAAAAACTGATCGATCAAGTACCCGTTGGCCCCATGAATCTCCACGCCATCGAACCCCGCCTCTTTCGCATATTGGGCGGCCCTACGGTAGTCGTCAACCACCAGGGCAATCTCCTCAGTAGACAGCGCGCGCGGAACCTCATAGGCTTGTTTTCCTACAGGGGTATGAATCGCATCGCCGTTGAGCATAATCGCGGAAGGGGCCACCGGAAGCTCACCGTCATGAAAACTGCTGTGTGAAGCCCGTCCCATATGCCACAGTTGTAAAAAGATAGGAGCGCCCTCGGCATGGACGGCATCGGTCACCTGCTTCCAGGCATCCCGCATGTTCACCGTGTACATGCCGGGGGATTCATTCCAGCCATTTGCCTGGGAGGAAATGGTGGTGGCTTCGGTAATTAATAATCCCGCCGAACTTCGCTGCCGGTAATATTCAGCCATCAGGGCATTCGCCAATCGTGCCTTTCCGGCCCGAGATCTGGTCATCGGTGCCAAGACCACCCGATTCTTCAGGTGAAGATCACCCAATTGGAATGGTGTCAGCAAATGTTGTTGGGTCATTTTTTTCCATCCAGGTATACAGTGGTAAAAGGTTCCCTAAAGGGCAATTGTGAGATTCGTATTGTATGGGTTATATTTCCTGATGTCAGGTTTTTCAATGAGGCTCAAGACTGTCCGTTCCGCCTGACAGTCCGATCATGAAGGAGGATATTGTGGATCATACAGAATATATGGCTCCTCGCTCTTTCATGTGGGTCACTGAAATGTTCATCTCTCATGGTCCGACGCCTGCCGTCCGGCCCAAGGAAGGGACGCTCTCATCGGCTGGCGGGCCTTGTGTGAGCCCTTCGAGAAGACTCAGGACAGGCTCCGCGAGTTGGTCCGCCCTCCGCAGGCTTGCGTCCATCCTCTCCAATGAGGCCAGACGGGGCGTCAATGGTTTTGGGGCCTTTTTCTCCACAACAAAGGTTGCGCCCTTTGGGACGCGCCAAGCAAGCCCTCGCCTGCCGGGGCGAAACCCGGCAACACAGAAAAGAACGTTGACACGATAATTGGTGGCACAAGTGCGATTCGTTTATCTGCCAACACTTTTTGACTGGCAAAACCCAAGATGGGCTCCCGATTCACATCTCATGCACACACGACGGGTCGTGTGAACGAAATCCTGCCGATCCTATGAGGGCACCTCATGAACGAACTGCTACCAGGAATTTTTCACTGGCGAGTCTCTCATCCCGACATCCACATTGAAGTCGACAGCTACTACGTCTCCAGCCTGAACCCGGCCTTTCTTATTGATCCGCTGGTGCCTCAGGAAGGGCTCGACTGGTTCAGGGAACGGCCAGCCCCGCAACACATTTATCTGACCAATCGGCTCCACGACCGGCACTGCCGACGGTTTATCAAAGACTTTGGGGTCACGGTCTGGTGCCACCAGGCTGGGCTGCACGAGTTTGCAGATGGCAGCTTCGACGTCACGGCGTTCCGGTTCGGCGACGAATTGCCGGGCGGTGTCCGTGCGCTTGCAGTCAACAGACTGTGCCCTGAAGAGACGGCTCTTCTGCTCCCTAGTGCTGGCGGGGTGTTGGCTATTGGTGATGCAATCATCAATGAAGACGGCGAACTTGGCTTTGTACCCGACACCCTGATTGGTGATGACCCACCCGCAGTCAAGCGTGGCCTGAAAGCGGCACTCCTCCAGATTTGTCAGCAGGAGACATTCGACCATCTGCTGTTCGCCCATGGAGACCCCATCATTGGTGGAGGCAAAAACACTCTTCGCACGTTCTGCCAGCGATGAACTACTAATCGGCTCCCCTCTTTATAGACCAATTCCGAACGCCAGTGTCTGGCCTCGTGGACCCACACGGGAAACGAGGCTGTTTACTAGTGTGGCAATTTAAAAAAAACGCACGACTACATTTCAGACTGTAATTGGGGTGAGGTTTGTAGGAGTCGCACGGGCTCAATTGTGTCATTTTTTACCCCGCCAATCCGCCTTCCGTTCATTTTACGTCGTTCCCACACAGACTCCATTCCCCATAAAATCTGTTTTAGATCTGTTTTCCGAAGTTGACTGGCTTCGTTTTCCTGTATTTCAGGAGCAGGGTTGGAGTTTCCTGGGGCATACAAAGTCTGCATAGTCCGAGAAAGCAGGACCTCCCAGGTTTCGACCAGCAGATGCAGGTGCTTGGCCATCAAGATAAACGCATAGCACCGGAGACTATCCCGCCAGTCGGTAGGGTTCGAGGTACGCGGCAAAATCCGCGTCGGCATGCAAGAGGGTCGTGCGCCGGTTGCCGGAAGCAATCACGTGTTAGAGGGCGCAGGGGAAGGTACCACGCGGTTTTCGACCCATAGCCGGAATCTACAAGAAGAGGGACCTAATAAATCAATACTCATGGCTGACCCCACTCTCGGTCTGGCTCAGGATAAACTCCACCGAAGGGCCCGTCCTGAGTTTATCGAAGGGCTCACCACAAACGGAAAGTGAAGCCATTGACGATAACACGACACTCGCAATCTGCTAAGCTTGCCTTGTCTCGTTCACTGATTGAGGGGGTAGGTCATGACTGGCCCTGTGCAGATCAAAAGATGGGTGAGTGAAAGGCTCCCTCCCCAGTTTCGTCAATGGCTATGGGCGCGAAAAGTCGCTTACGGCAATCGCCGGATTCGAGAGCTTGGCGACCATCTCTCAAAACAAATTCATCAGGCGGCGCAACAGGATTTATCCTTACTTGAGAGCATGAGCACGAAAGCGGAGTGGGAGCTCTTTCGTGATGAACGTATTGACGCACTCCGTCGTTCGTTAATAAACAATGTGACTCATTCGGAAGTACCTGACTCGGTGATCACTGGCACGAGGGAACACGACCGCTACCGCATTGATAATGTGGTCTTCCAGGGCCACATGGATTTGCCGGTGACGGCCAACCGCTATCGCCCGATCCAAATTGCCCGGAAAACGCCGGCGATTGTCATCTGTCACAGTCATCACGACCCCAAAACTGAAGAGGAGTTGCAGTGTATGGGGATGACCTGGGCACAGCAGGGATGCACAGTCTTCATTATGGACTTGCTCGGGCATGGCGAGCGACGACAACATCCCTTTGTGACTCCAGCAGACTACGGCAGCTCATTTCGTGTTGATCGGCAGGACTACTATTTTCGGTCTGTGCTGGGCATGCAATTGGATGTGATCGGCGAAAGCTTGATGGGGTGGATGGTTCAGGATGTGAGACGTGGCCTTGACCTGTTATGGGCTGATCCACAGATTGACCGTGACCGAATCAGCATCATTGGAGCAGTGGCAGGAGGAGGGGATCTGGCAGCAGTGGCCGGAGCGTTGGATCATCGTGTAGCAGCAGTGGTCGCATTCAACTATGGACACCTTTCGATGGGTGATTGGGACTCAACAAGAAATCTTCCTGATACCGCTCGATTAGGATTTTGGCCATGGGTCATTCTTGCCTCGCTTGCCCCTCGCCGGTTGGTCTACGGCCGGGAATTTGCCTGGAATGCTCAGCAGGATTGCGTGTGGCAGCATCTTGAAAAAGTGTACGCGCTCTATGGCAAACGCGATGCGCTCCGATCCGTTCACGGATCCGGCCAAGGATCGCGGCATGGCCCTATGGATAGCCATTGCACGAATGTCGGTCCGATCCATCGAAGGCAACTCTATCCCATTTTTCAAGAATGGTTTGGCATTCCAGTTCCAGAACAAGAAGTGACCGAACCTGTTCAAAAGGCAACGCTAGAATGCTTAAACAGGGACACGCACAAGATGTTCGGTGCACGTCTGGTTCATGAAGTCACGCAGGAAATTTCCCAACAGCACCTCACCACCACTCGTAGGATAAGAGCTTCACAAGAACCAGGCACAAAGGCGGTTCGATTGCAACAAGAACTCATCGAGGTCCTTGGGCCAATGTCGCCCTTCACGTCCTACCGCGTGCAATCACAGCGACAAGGATTTGGTCAATCCGAAAATGTGGTATTGGAGGTCGAAGAAAACCTTTTTGTCCGTTTACAGCTTCTATGGCCTTCTGGCTTGGGTAAGACCAGACCACCAGTGGTGATTGGCTTTAGCCAGGAAGGCAATCTCCGACTGAAGAGAGAACGTCGTCTGCTGATCCAGAATCTGTTAGGTCAGAAGGTAGCCGTCTGCTTAGCCGAAGTACGAGGGATCGGTGATGGGCGTCATGGCGAAATATACCGCGGCAGACTCAGTCCAAGTGCCGGTGTCGCCGCAACAAGTCTGATGCTTGGAGAACGTGTGCTGAATTCTCGAGTTCGTGATCTGCGAACCGTTATGGCCTATCTCCGTAATCGAGAAGATGTCGATCAAACGCGAATAGGCCTATGGGGCGATTCTCTTGCTGCACCCAACGTGGTTGGAAACGAACTCGCCATACCCATGGATGCGACGCCCTATCCAGAGCGAGGTGAACCGTTAGGTGGAGTGGCCGCTCTCCTGGCAGCTCTGTACGAACCACACATTCAAGCCGTGTATGTGCATGGAGGTCTCATCAGTTATGCGGCATTACTGGATGAGCCGTTTATGTACCAGCCAGCGGATTCCATCATTCGAGGATTGTTAAGAATAGCCGATCTGCCTGATATGGCTGCAGCGTTGGCCCCTCGACCCCTTTGGATGGAATGCTTAGTGGATGGGTGCAATCGTCAGGTAAGCCGCAAGCAAGCGGAAGAGACCTATCACCTAACCCGAGCTGCCTATGCCCGAGCAGAGAGACCCGATCGATTGTCGATCGAAGTTGAGAATGCGTCTGTGGATAAAATTCCTAAGTGGGTCCTCTCATATTTGTGATAGACCATGACTCGAAATCAGCCTCCGCATGGATTACATCGGTGAACAATTCCCCGGTCCGGCCATCGATCCAAAACATGCCTAAGCCGACACCTGGCTGTCCCAACCTCTTCGAGAAGTCGTTCCTCACTTTCTTCTTTGATCAAAACGATCCAAATCTGGTCACCCGCCTACAGCCCCGCAACCTCAATACATTTTGTAGTGAGCTGTTGCCCTGGAAACGTTGAGCCGGCATTAAGGCTGACGCTAGTGGACGATTGTAGAACGTTCAGGATCGAAAGGCCGAACCAGACTTCTTTGAATTTATTGCTGCATCATGACAAGAGAAAAGATTTATAAATCTCTAACCTTCTGTCTAATACATCATTTTTAACCAATGGGAATTTTCCCCAACTAAAAGAGCAGTAGACTCTTCAGTAGCGGGCCGCAGGTTCCATCCCTGCACGGTCCACCAATACCATCAACAGCTTACGTTGCCCCCCGACTCCATTCCCCATATAACCTGCTTTAGATCTGTTTTCAGGAGTTGAGCGGCTTCGCTCACCTCTATTTCATCAGCGGGTTTAGAGTTTTTGGGCCATACGAAGTCTGCATAGTCCGAGACAGCGGGACCTCGCCCATTTCGACCGGCAGATCTGGGTGAAAGAGGACGAAGGGGAATGCGCCGCGCGGGTTTCGAGCCATAGCCGGACCCGACAAGAAGAGGGACAGAATAAATCAACACTCATGCCTGACCCCACTCCCTGTCATACCCGCAGCATCTGGCGGGTATCCATCTTTACCACTGCTGAGCCTGGATTCCCGCCTCCGTGGATATGATAGTGGGCCGAGGCTCAACGCCTCAAAAACATCATTACCTTAGCTCTTTGAATAATTTGGTGGGATGAAGTACTCGGGCAAAAGATAGTTTTAACGGCTGTTTGACCGGAGCCGCGATAAAACAGGGAACCTCTGGATGGGTTTCATGGAACGATCGTAAACCAGACAAATCGCTTGCGGAAAGATTTTCAGAAATCTTGCATTCTATCGCATAGAGAATTTTTGTCCCGCGGCAGATTAACAAGTCGACTTCAGCCCCATGGCTGGTCCGCCAGAAGAACAGTTTCCAGTCTTTTTGATGGTATTCACTATGGCGGATAATTTCTTGCATGAACCATTGGTCATACAGACGTCCTTGTTCGATACGACCGGGCGGGTCTTTCAGTGTTCCTAAGATGGCTCGGGTCACACCATTATCGAAAAAATAAAATTTTGGCTGATGACTCATGCGTTGACGTGGACTTTTCAAATACGGGTATAGAAAGGTTCCCAGTAAGGTATCTTCCAAAATAGCATAATATTCACGGACCGTTGAAAGCGCGATTTGGCAATCACGAGCGATACCAGAAAAATTTATCTGTTCTGCATATTGTGCGGCGGCCACATCTAAAAAATTCTGAAAACCTTGAAGGTTTCGTACCAACGCTTCAGCTTTGACTTCTTCTTTGAGGTAGGTAATCACATACGCTCTTAGGAGATCTTCTGCCTCCTCTGGTTTCTTTTGGTTAAGGGTTGTGTAGACATGAGGGAGCGAACCATATCCGAGGATCCATTGAAGATTAAAGGTTTCGGACAATTCCTCGAATGTCAACGGATGCATGGTGCGGTATATGGCTCTTCCTCCAAGGAGATTTGCGGCTCCGTGTCGAAGTTTTCGGGCAGAGGAGCCGCAGAGAATAAATTTCAGTGTCGGCCTCTGCTCCATCAGAGAGTGGATGACATCAAGAATCTTGGGTACACGCTGCACTTCATCAATAAATATCGTCGCGGATCCTTGGAGTTCTTCGACCTGTTGACTGAGCAGGTTCGGATTTTTTGTGTACGAAAGTTGAAGTTCAGGATCGAGCAGGTTGATCGTCAAATCCGCCTTTTCCTTGTTTAACAATGTGCTTTTCCCTACCTGGCGGGGGCCAAATAGAAAGAAGCTCTTATCGGGCAGGTGATTTTCTAACGTTCTTTTATACATAATCGCTAATATACCGTGCAAATTAACATATATTCAAGCGAATTACCCCAATAAAGACAAAGTCGCGGTTTGGTCAAATCATGTCATACAGAAAATAGTTGTTTTAAAAGATAAGAGACAGAGAATTTTAACCTTCTGTCTAATCCATCCTTTTTAACCAATCAAAATTTTCCCCAACTAAAAGAGCAGCTGATTCTTCAGCCGCAGGCCGCAGATTCGATCCCTGCACAGCCCACCAATACAATCAACAGCTTACGTTGCCCCCCGTGACTCCATTCCCCATAAAACCAGCTTTAGATCTGTTTTCCGAAATTGACTGGCTTCATTTTTCTCTATTTCAGGAGCGGGTTCGGAGTTTTTTGAGCATACGAGGCCTGCATGGTTCAAGAAACCAGGACCGCCCCGGTTTCGACCAGCAGATACAGGCCATTGGCCAGCAAGATAAACGCATAGCACCGGAGATTATCCCGCCGTCGGTAGCGTTCGAGGTACGCGGCAAAATCCACGTCGTCATGCAAGAGGGTCGTGCGCCGGTTGTCGGTGGCAATCACGTGTTAGAGGGCGCAGGGGAAGGTACCGCGCGGTTTTCGACCCATAGCCGGACCCTACAACAAGAGGGACATAATAAATCAATACTCATGTCTGACCCCATTTCTGACCCCATTTCTGGAATGGATCAACCTGCATACCGCATTAGAATCTGAAAGATTTGAGCCAATATGATCCGTGAGTGGAAGCACATGTGGAAGGTTTACCCATCGTGGGAGAATGTCGAGGGGAGCTTTGAAACGAATCGCTGGGGAAGGACGAGCATGGGAAAAATTGCACAATCTCTTGGAACTGCTTGACGGTCGAGGCGATCATACGGAAGATGGCTAGACCAATTGCAGGGGCACCAATTGAGCAAGATTCGAAAAATCTTTGTCGGTGGTTAAGAGGGTGCAGTGGTGTTGGATGGCGGCTGCGGCGATTTGGCAATCAGGGGTGGAGAGGGTCAACCCTTGTGCTGCGGCCTGGCGGCGAAGTTTGGCTGCCGCAACAAAGTCACTGCGGTTTAAGGAGAGGAGGGGAAAGGCATCCAGATAGGAGGTAACTTTGGTAAAGGTCCCCTCATGTTTAAAGCCTTGGAGAATTTCCTGCAGAATGATCCCAATAAGGACAATGTTTTGTGTGTCTAACAGGAAGCTTTGTAATTTTTTGACTGCGAGGTGGTCTGCCGGGCCATCTTTCCGGAGGGCGAGCGACCAAACGGAAGTATCAACTAAGACGGTCATTTCCGTTTTCGTGCCGTCTTGTAATCATATTTGGGGTCCCATTCAAGGGTTCCGAATATCTCAAGGATTTTTTTCTGCTTCCGGCGGGTGACATATTCTCGGAGTGCTTCATTGACAGCAGCTCGTTTAGTGGAATGACCTCCTAGACGTTTCACTTCTTGAACAAGTTTGTCGTCTAGTGCAAGATTTGTTGGCATGATCTTCCTCCTTTCCCACAACGATCTACACATCATTCTACACAACATGTCCTTGTTGGGCAATATTCCTGTGAGTCAAAGGCGTTACCTAGTAAAACAGGGATATGATTGCCAAACCTTATGGAATCGATTGCGATCCGGTGGGCTGAGAAAGTTATTGTTCTCGTTGCCCTGAATGCCCGGTCCGGAGTCTTTCGCCTATCCTCAGAATGAAGCCGAATGGACCGGTTATGGCAGAAAATTCATGAAACGCTATCCCGAGCCTCATGAACAAATGAGCAGGAACCTGAACCTCGAGAACCATAAAGGGGTAAACAAATTTCAATCTCAAGTGCAACAGGGTGTGATTTGAAAGGATGGGTTTGTTTCTGGAGCCGTACAAGCATTATCAAGAACAGTTTCCAATATTTCCACTGAGCCGACGGTAACCTCCTTCCGGTTCAAGTGACCGATGCAAAAGTCGGATGGATAAATTTCTAACCTTCTGGCTAATCAATCATTTTTGACCAAATGGAAATTTTCCCGAACTTTAAATGAGCAGCTGACTCTTCAGCAGCGGGCCGCAAGTTCGATCCCTGCACAGCCCACAAATACAATCAACAACTTACGTCGTTCCCACACAGACTCCACTCCCCATAAAATCTGCTTTAGATCGGTTTCCAGGAGTTGAGCTGCTTCGTTTTTCTCTATTTCATCAGCGGCTTTGGAGTTTCCTGGGTCATACGAGGTCTTCATGGTCCGAGAAAGCGTAACCTCGCCGGTTTCGACCAGCAGATACAGGTCATTGGCCATCAAGACAAACGCATAGCACCGGAGACGAACCCGCGGTGGCTAGCGTTCAAGGTGTTCGAGATACGCGGGAAAATCCGGGCCGTCAGGAAAAAGGATCGTGCGCCGGTGGCAAACACGTGATAGAGGGCGCAGGGGAATGCGCCACGCGATTTTCGAGCCATAGCCGAAACCTACAAGAAGAGGGACCTAAATAAATCAATACTCATGCCTGACCCCACTCCCCGACTGCCTCATTGGTGATCATCGCTCGTAAAATCGCCCGAGCCGCCTGGTCTATTCATCATTACCACACAACCTTTAATCCGGAACGGATTACAAAATGCTTGACATAAACCATAGAATCTCAGGACAAGCTCCGCGAGTTGGTCCGCCAGCTGATGAGAGCGTCCCCCCTTTGGACCAGACGGCAGGCGTCGAACCCTGGGAGACTGAACATTTCAGTGACGCACATGAAAGAGCGGGGAACCCTATATTCTGTATGATCCGCTTTTGGGTGGGGGATAGTGGTAGGTTATTGATGCAACACACGGTCGCGAACACAAAGATCGGAGCGTAAGAGTTTCTTTCCTATGCCCGCTGCCAGGTTGCGGTACATGATCACTCCGATGTCCGGTCGACGCCTGACGAGATCGCCGAGGGCTTGATGCGTGAGCGATGCCGTTTCCACCTTTGTCTGTGCCGTGGCCGTGGCGGAATGGGGTGAGGAGGAAAGAAAAGAGAGTTCCCCGACCGTTTCGCCCTTTTCAATCTGGCCGATTTGCACGAGGGGAGAGCCGGTGCTGATGCTGATCCTGCCTTCCAGAAGAATAAACATTTTGTCTGCTTCTTTTGACTCCTTGAACATATGGGCCCCTTGCTTAAAGTGGCGTATGCCAAAGGCTCCTGCTAATCGGTCACGTTGTTCCTGGCTCATCCCCTGAAATAACGGAATCTCAGCGACTAATTCCGCAATTTTCGGTATGACCGCACGCGATTGAAAGCCCCGCATGACCACATCAGCCACCTCTTGCACTTCAGGCAAGAGTGCCATGGGCCCCAGATCTCGAAGGTGTAAGAGTCGAACCATGCGGATGACATCCAAACGTTCGACTTCATGAAACACCATAGCCGGTACGTAGGCAGCCGGTAGGAAGTTGAGCTCAAGGAGGGTCCTCTGCATGCGAGGGGCGTGGGCGCTTACATCAATTTCAATGTATTCGACCCCCCAGTCGTCGCGGCATTTTCTTTCTAATTCCGTGAGCAGAAAGCGAATGGCCGGGTCGCTAAAAGAAATCAGCTCGAACACGCGGACGGAATGTTCAATGTTATTCAGGGTAAACCCGATTGCACCCACCAACTGAGTGTCATCAGAAGCCAGAAGATATGTGGCGTGATTGGCTTGAAGCTTAAAAAACCCGTATTCCAAACGCATGCTGCCAAAAATTTCCCGGTTCCGGACCCGTCCTCGTTCAATGCGCAATAAATCCGAATAT
>JAOTTP010000006.1 GCA_029864405.1 Nitrospirota bacterium | reverse complement strand
ACCTCGGGTCCGCTTGAGACTCATACATCGAAGAATACCAAATTCAGCCCGCTCCGCGGGCTTGCTCCTTTCCTCCCCCCAGCAAGCTGGGGGGTATCCAGGAGCAGTATTTTATGAACCTCTGACGCCCCACCTGTACAAAAAGCGTCTACATGCATTTTTGCCTGGAGCCTGTCGGACTTAGGATGAATCGGCTGCAAACTTGTCTAAGCGGTCCATATTTCGCCGCTTCCTTGGACCATAGTCCCACTATGAGCCGGCGAAATCGTCAAAATCCGGCCTCGCTCATCCGCTTTTTCGCTCTCGATCCCCCAAGTACGACAGGCTCCTAGTCACTTGATGCGGGAACAAGGGGTAACCGGCTCCAAGACTCTCCAGCATCCGTGCTTCGATACAGCCCTCCTCCATTGGTGCCGACGTACAGGGTGCGTGGATCCAGGGAACTCATCTGAAGACTGCGGATACTGGCTGCCTCCAATCCATGTATTTTTGGTTGCCAGGTCTCTCCCCCGTCCTCACTTTTTTGAACCCGATCACTCGTTGCCAAATACAGGGTTGAAGGGTTGGTGGGATCCAGTTGGATGGCACTAACATACGCGTGTTGAATACTTCCTCCGATCTTTGTCCAATGTTCTGCTTGATCAGTTGATTTATATAAACCATTCGTGGTCCCTGCATACACCACTTCACTATTGGTGGGATCGACCACGAGTCCATTCACTCCCAACGCCATCGAGGCCATTTTGGCGTCTGAGGCCACCATGCCCGTGGATGCTTTTTCCCAACTCTCCGTGGCATTGATAGTGCGATAGACGCCTCCCGTAGTCCCCGCATACAAGACGTTTGGGCGCTGAGGATCGATTGCCAGGGTCACCACAAAACTCACCTCCGTCATCCCCTGCATCCGTTCAGTCCAATGTCGCCCGCCATCCAAACTTCGAAAGACCCCAACGGTCGTCGCCGCATAGACCATTTCCGTTCCCAAAGGATTAAATACAATCTGATTGACAATCGCCGAGATCGTGCCCTTCTGAATCCCTGCGTTGTATGGGTGCCACGTTCTTCCCCCATCCGGGCTTTTATAGGTCCCATCGCCCATCGTTCCGGCAAACACGGTGGCGGACAGCTGAGGATCAAGGGCCAGACTAATCACTCGCGTCCGGGCTAATTCGCCCGCAAATCGAGTCCATGTAGCCCCGGTATCCGAAGACTTATACACCGCTTCATCCGTGGCCACATACAGAATGTTGGGTTTGGTGGGATGTAAGGCAATGGACACAATGGTATCGCTTCGTTGACCACAGGCCGTCAATCCAAGCATCAAGACGACGGCGGGGATCCAGAGCGCGCGGAACATCTTAGAACCTGCTTTCATTGCTAAATGACAAAAGGTCACACCTTATCGTGATGGGCGGTACGGTTCGGCATATCCAGTCAGTTCGACATAGCCCCGGCCATGAATATCCTGACCCTTCCAAAGTCCAGTGACATCCACAGCTCCCTCCCAGTACGTCACATCGGTACTTCTCCTGGTCACAAGTTCTTGATTGGCCATTGTGGGAGAGATCTTTAACTCGACCTCCTCAGACGGAATGGACACAGTCCACTGGTTAGGATATCGCGCACCACTCACCGGGCTGGTCCAATGGCCTTGCACCTTCACGCGTATCTCTTCAAGGGAAAGGGATGTTGACGATCCGTTTGGCCTCACCAGCGTTCCACTAGACGCGGGATCAAACGTGCCATCCGCACGGCGAAGCCCATAGGCCATAATGTCATACTCATTCTCAAGTTGCAGACTCAACCAGTCCCATCCGACGAGATCGTCCGCAAGGTCAGCGGATCCGAACTCGTGATCCATCCAACTCACGCCGTTGACCGCCAGCGGCATCCCCTGTACCACCACCGATCCAGTGGTCTGAAGACGGGTCATTGAATAATAATGGGAGGTGTCCTCCGGGTGCTGGCCTTTCCGGCTCACACCGTGTGTGCCATGAATAACGGGGGGTTTACTCGATTCGAGCGTCAAATCAATGGAAAAACCCTCTGCCTGCGCCTGAAGATGAAATTGTCGATGATCGGGGGCCACCGTCTTCACCAACCACCGATCGATCCACAGATTCAACCGATCCACTTCGGCTCCGGCCTTGTTGATTCCTGCACGACTGAGTTTCTCTGAAAACTGAAATTGCTCATTCGCTTCGTCGGTCAACGCGAAATGGGCCAAGTACAGATGTCGTATCGCCCATGCAGAAGGATTGCTCCAGGCCTCAGGGGAGTCAATTCCGCGACGAAAAAACGTCAATTCGTAACCAAACCGTCGGCCATTTGTGCTCGACAGGTGCCCGGTAAAATACCACCACTCTGTCTGAAATTGCTCATGACTGCCATGATCGCGAGGAAAGACATACACGTATCCAGGGCGGGCAGGAGCAAATTCGTGGAGTGCAACGCTGGAGATCTCTGCAGAGACCGCCGAAGTTCCAAGTAGGGAAAACATGATCAGGAGCGAGATCTCGCACCACCAGGATCTCGCTCTCACCTCCAGACCTGCATGACCGTCATGTGGGTAAAGGGCATCGTCCGACTCATGCTTCCGTTTATACCACGACCTTTCATAGCGTACAAATCCCTTGCCCAACAAGGAATTTCTCGTTTTGCCGAAAGCGTTCGCGCTACTTCCTTACGTTGACTTTCTCGAAAATTCTCGGCTATCGTAATGCATGTCTTCTGAGTTCCCATCAGCCGAATCCGACACATTTCCGATACCGAACATCGTGCCAATTTTTCCACTGCCCACCGTCGTTTTTTTCCCTGAAACCTATTTGCCACTGCACATCTTTGAACCCCGATACCGGGAAATGGTCCACAAGGCATCCGCTCAGGGACATTGCATTGGCATGGCCTTGCTCAAGGACGGTTGGGAAGACGAGTATGAGGAGGCTCCCCCGATTTATCCCATCGGGTGTGTGGGGCGAATCATCAGCTCACACAGACTCGCTGACGGTCGGTTGAACATTGTTCTGCAAGGGCTTCACCGATGTACCTTTGAAGAACGAGAGGTCTCGACGCCCTATCGGCAGGCACGAATTCTTCCGCATGCTCAAGATGGAGCGGCCTCCCTTGATACCGAGACCCGCATCAATCTGGAGCACATCACCCAAGAATATCTGACCTGGAAAAAAGCTCATGAGTTGTGTCAGGTGATCGCTTCTGGCAAACTCACGGATTCCATTCTTGTCCATAACCTTTCAGCCGGTCTTGATTTGTCACCCGTGGAAAAACAATTTTTACTTGAATCCGGCCATCTCATCCAGCAAGCTCGCCGCCTGATTGATCTGATCCGCTTTAAACTTGCCGATCTTCGAACGGCACAAGGATAACACACCATGTCTGATGCCGTTGCCATTGAGGTTAAAGGGCTGGGGAAAACCTACGACACCGTGACCGCCGTAAAGAATCTCTCCTTGTCCGTCATGCAAGGAGAAATTTTTGGCCTCCTGGGACCCAACGGGGCAGGGAAAAGTACCACCCTTCGAATTTTAATTACGACCCTCACCCCCACGTCCGGGACCGCCACCATCTTCGGACATGATGTCGTCAAAGAAGCCGATACCATTCGACGACTCATCGGGTACGTGCCCCAAGAACGGGCCATCGACCGCTTTCTCACCGGTCGGGAGCATCTGTTGTTGCTCGCGGATCTCTATCATCTTCCCAAGCATGAAGCCCTCACCAGGATTGCCTCGCTCTTGAAGCTGGTCGATCTGGAAGAACATGCCGATCGCGTGGCCAAAGGGTATTCCGGTGGGATGAAACGCAAATTGGATATTGCCTGCGGCCTATTGCCGAATCCGAAGGTACTCTTTTTGGACGAACCCACCCTTGGGCTCGACGTCCAAAGCCGCCTCAATATTTGGCAATACCTCCGGCAATTGCGCGAGCAGGGCATGACTATCGTGATGACCACAAATTACCTGGATGAAGCCGACCAGCTTTGTGATCGAATCGCCATCATCGACCGGGGAGAAATCCGCGCCATTGGCTCTCCAAGGGATTTAAAGGCCAGTTTGGGTGGAGATGGCGTCTGGCTAACTCTTGGAGATCCTTCTCCTCAATTAGTCGAATCCCTCTCGACCGCCCTGAAAGCCTTACCCTTCGTGCGTGCCATTCGTCCCACTCCACAAGGGCTTGATATCCGCGTAGATGCTCCCGAAAAGGCATTGCCTGCTATTCTCGAGGCCACAAATCGAGTAGGATGTCGACTCGATGGAATCGAATATCATCGGCCGCGACTAGACGACGTGTTTGTGGCTCACACAGGCCGGTCCCTCAAAGACCAACCCCCTGAACCCACGACCTAAGATCATCTCCTGTAGAATTTCACTGTCCTGGAAAGGTTTCTCCATGAATGAGCAAATTCAAGAGGTGCTTGCCCTGACCAATCGATGGGTCAAGCGATTGAGCCGGGAAAAGTTCAGTATGCTGTTTACCCTGATCCAGCCCATGCTGTTTTGGCTCATCTTTTTCGGCAATCTGTTTCAGCGGGCAACCGATGTCCAGGTCGTCCAAGCCCCGAATTACATGAGCTTTCTCGCAGCCGGGGTCGTCGTGATGACCGTGCTCAATAACGGCCTGGCCGGTGGCGTAGACTTACTGTTTGATAAAGAAAACGGGTTTCTGGAACGACTGATGGCGACTCCCATCCGAAGATCGTCCGTCATCCTTAGTCGCTTTCTCTTTGTGATGGCCATCACGGCCATGCAGATTCTGGTCATCCTGGGAGTGGCCTTTTTGTTTGGCGTGAGTGCGGAAACCGGGATTTTAGGGATCGCCCTCATCTTGGTCCTCGGCATGCTGTTTGGTATCGGACTCACCGCCATTTCCATGGCCATGGCGTTTTCCGTGAAAAGTCACGGAGATTTTTTCTCGGTGCTGGGCTTCCTCTCCCTCCCCATGATCTTTCTCAGCTCGGCGCTCGTCCCATTAGCAGCAATGCCAGGCTGGATGAAAACCCTGGCCTTCTTTAACCCCATGACTTGGGTCATTGATGCCATCCGACCGTTGATTCTTTCCGGTTGGAGTGAGGCTCTCCCTCAAGTGGCCATCGCCTTAGGAGTTCTCGCCGTATTCGATGCCCTGTGCCTCTATGGGGGAGCGCGTGCGTTCAAACGCTCGGTCGGCTAACGGCATTTGCAAAATTATAAACTCCTCGATGAGACGCCTCTTTCTCTTTGGGGAGGCATTATTATCTCTACCCGGGACTAACCTTCTTGCACTCACCTTCTGAGACAACCATTCACGCCCTACTTCGTTTGCTGTCCGACCCCAACGAACAGGTCGCCAAAACAATCCAACACGAATTCGTCCGTATCGGGCCGTCCGCCCTCCCGTTTCTGGAGAAGGCCAGCGCGGAAGATACCGCCCTGGAGGCACGGGTCGCCTTTGTCAAAGATGAAATTCGCTTTGAGCAACTCAAAGGAGAATTCAACCAATTTGTTGCTCAGGGCTCTCGCCAGATGGATTGGGAACGCGGCGCCTTCCTCATCGCTAAAATCGCCTACCCGGATCTAGACGTTTTCCATTACGAGCAGTGTCTCGATCACTTGGCTGAAGAATTTCGAACGAAGTGGCATTCCGAAGAGACTCCGCCAGGGAAAGCTGCCAGACTCCTCAGTGCATTCCTCTTTAAAGACAAGGGATTCTCAGGCAACCGCATCCATTACCACGATCCCGACAATAGCTACCTGCATCGGGTCATCGAATCCCGGCAAGGGATTCCCATCTCGCTCTCGGCCCTCTATGTGTTTGTAGGGAACCGGTTGGAGTTACCGCTGACCGGGGTCGGAATGCCAGGACATTTCCTGGTGAAGATTGAAGGCGAGCCGCCACCGCAATTTGTGGATTGTTTCAACGGGGGAGCATTCTTGCGGGAACAAGACTGTGAGCAATTTATTACGGCATCCGGTTTGGACTATTCTCCTCAATTTTTGGAAAAGAGTCCGACCAGACTGATTCTTGCCCGCATGCTCCGAAACCTGTTGAGTATTTATGAGCGGGAAGAACAGAATCCCATGACAGAGCGGATACAGACTCTGCTTCAAGTCCTGGAGGAATCTTCCACAGATGAGGATCCTACTCTTTAGAAATTTTCCCGCCACGCCGAAAGAATTTATGCGGGATGTCTTGTGCGAAAAAATGATCGCCTTGAGGCCGATAAGCTACGCGCCGGCCTTCTAGAAGGGTATCAAGATGCAATCGCAGGTCGAACGACCACGTTTTCGGGAAACCTGAAAGCCAATATGGCCCAGGTCAAAAAACGTGGCCATAAAAGTGTGCTGATTACCATAAAGACTTATGACCACTGAGAAAAAACGTCACAAGTCGCACCTCAAAAAGCAATCACTCCAACCAGTACAAAAGTCCTCGCAAAGATAAAGCTATCCTTCTTGATAAGTGGCCGTTTCGGACTCGGCCTATGACTCCACATTGTTGGGAAACAGTTCAACCCCGACCATTTTAGCGCACATGCTCAGAAATCTATTGAGCATTTATGAACAGGAGTCTGAGGAACAAATTGTCCCCTGCGTCGGAACATTCCTTAAGCTTTTGGAAAACGAGAACTCGGATCAAAAAGCACTCCGCTAACGCATTCCCTGTACCCTAACTCGCACCAACTTCAAAATTCTCAACAAAAGACTTTTACCCTTTCTTGATGTTGCACACGGCCTTGGCTACCATACCCAAGATTTTATTATCACTCATCTCCGCGTTCTAAGAGTTTTATATGTCCGAAGACTATATGAGAGAATTGCCATCTCACTTGAGGGATCTGTTGAATCCTACTCCAAGTGGAACCGCCAAGCTACTTGCGGCGTGGGATGGCTTGGCAATGGAATCACAGATGCAAGTACTTATTTCGCTAGATGAGACAGAACATCAAGATTATCTTATTAAAAAAGTCTTAGACAAAGCATTAGATAGCCCAAATGCGTATATCAGGTACCTTGCAGCTACCAAAATACCGTGGCTCATGATTGGCGATGAAGAAGAAAAGATTCTAAAAGAGCGACTAAAAGCTGACGTGGACCCGCTTGTTAAATATTGTGTTTCGGAAAGCGATCATATTGACAACCCTCAATCTTTCTTTAATCTTCCCCAGGAGGCCCGATTAGCCCAGGTTCGTCAACTTGGAATTGGCAATGGTGAAAAGATAGCATCCCTCATTACCTATGCCATGGAAAATCTAATAAAGCATGGGGAAGTTTCTGAAATCGAAGTGGAAGAAATTCTAACGGATTATCTGGTTAGGCCTGCATTCAAAAAACGATATGAGCAGGATTACCTCCAGCACGATGGCTATGCTGCGTATCGGGCTGGCAATGAAATAAATGCATTATGGAATCTTGTCCCGAAGGTGCCTGAAAAAACTTCTTATGTTCTTCTTACACACTTACCTGAGCAGGTAGGATTAAATGAAGGGATTCCGCAAGCCGTTCTAGAGCAACTCACATCAAACCAGCTATTTACATTGCTATACCGCCCAGATATCGAGCTAAGTGAGTTTCGGAAACAAATTTTCAATAAGCCCGCAGAGCACTCAGATGCGGATGAATTTTTGATTAGAAGCGGAGCTATCTCCTGTAATTTTTCTCTGACCTATGAGGAATTTTCAAACATTTTAAAAAAGCCAGCCAAAGACAAGAACACCATTCTAACGGAGCTAGCAAATTCCGCTGGGGATTTGAGGCTAGTCTTTTATCAAGCGCTTTATGACATTCTCTCTGAAGATACAGAGGATGCAGAAAATGCAAAAATAACACTTGAACGTAAAATCAAACGGTTAGAGGAATGGGAAAAAGAATACCAACTGACAGAATTAAAACTCTATAAACTTGCCAAGGATGCAGTACCTTGGGTTAAGGACCAAGATGGCTATTTTCCAAAAAATCAATTGGAATTTCTTGCACCTTTAATTGTACCAGGAGATACATGGCAAACGTTTATGAATTTTTCTGAGGGATGGAAGAAATGTAATACCGAGAAGGTGCATAAACTTCTTCCCTTTATTCCGGCAATCGAAAAAAAATAGGCGTCTGATCTTTTATTGAAAGTTTCGTTTTCCTAACATTTTCTTCTCCCCATGTGTTTTGCCCTTGGCACCTGAAAGGGCCTGGTTTCGGCGCGGCAGCCGAGGTCCTTTTGTTTCGGCAAAAGGACCCAAAACCATTTCCACCCAAGTCGGCACATTAAATCGTGCTGACGCAAGCCATGGAAGGGCGGACCAACTCGCCGGGCTCAGATAAGGTCCGCTCCTTGATTTGAGCGTCAGCCCGATTAGCCAACTTGCAGGTGGTGAGTTATTAGAGGCTTTCATGTGAAGGCTCTGCAATTGTCAGATCGAATCGGGGTCTAACCTTTTATTGACTAATTAACTGTTCCACCCGATTCCGAAAGCCTGAATCAGCGATTGTGTTTCGCCCGAACCAGCGCGCAGGCCCACAATTGCGATCAGGATGCACAAGAGACCACAAAACATAGCATATTCAGTTTCATTACCTCCTCTTCGAAATTTTTGACGCCTTCCGTCTGGCCCCACGGGACGGACACTCGTATCGCTGGACGGGCCTTGTCTGAGCGTAGCGAGTTGGTCCGTCCCCCATTCCTTTGCGTTCGTCCCATCCGATGAGACCGGACGGGGCGTCAATGGTTTTGGCTACTTTTGCCGGAACAAAAGTGGCTCGGCTGCCGGGACGAACCCCGGCAACAATGAATATCTCGTGTAAGCTGTGGTCTGCGAAATAAATATACGGAGAGATGACGACAGAGGCATTTTTTTTGTAAACGAATTAACTACTCCACCTGTTCCACCCATTTTTTAAACCTTAGGCCATCGGCCTGGTTTACTTTATTTGGCTACGGTTGTTGTCAATGTTTTCCCAACTTGCGAGGTCAGGAGGTCTTTTCCTTTGATAATGGGTCCCGAGAAAAATCGGCGGGCTTGAGCTATGACATTCTACCGATCCGGCCTATGACGTATTCGCTAATTATGGGATGCGTACTTCATGCAAACTTCCAGACAAGGTGGTCTCGATAGCCTGATTAATAGATACTACAGCCACTTGAATTCGAGGCCAACTGGTTGAAGATAATACAACAATAGCCATTTTCCGACTAGAGAGGTTTTGTTGCTTAGAGAGATTTTTGTCCGTCGTGACAAACACTTCAAAGCCTTCTTCCTCACCCCTTGCTAACAATTCTCCGTTTTTTAACGTACTCCAACCGCGCTCAAAAACCGTTTCTACTTGATGGGTATTTAGGAATCTGCGCAGAGGGACAGGGGTCCCTTGATCGAAAAGAATTCGCACTCAGACAACTTGTGGGGAAGCCAGACTTTTGGCGGCATGATCCAGAACCACGCGAACTTGCTCAAGGGTAACACCAGGGAACAAGGCGACAAACTCCGTGATCTCTACCCCGTCTTCTAGATTCTCAAAAAGTGCAGCGACTGGGACACGGGTGCCCCGAAACACCCACCCTCCACTCACACGTTGAGGATCACGTTCGACTACTGGACACAAGGACCAATCTAACATGATATTATCCTACTCGTAGTCAACCTACGATTCAAGCTAGGGGTCCGGTTCATAGGGTATATCCTTCAAATAGAGTCTCCCCGGAATGCCCGGTCCGCTGAGGTGTAATCTTCAACGATCTCCTGCAAGCGAAGGCTTCACTTAGCCATGCATTTCTTACTTTACCGTTGTGATGGGGTTTGACCTTGCTTGGAAGAGTCGGGTTTCGGCTCGGCTGCCGAGGTTCCTTCAGCGTGGCTCAGGACAGGCCTTTTCTTTTGGGAAAAGGACCCAAAACCATTTCCACCCAGGTCGCCCACATTCAATCGTGCTGACGCAGGCAAGGGAGGGGCGGCCCAACTCGCAGGGCTCAGGCAAGGTCCGCCCTTGGCTTGAGCGTCAGCCCGGTTGGCCGACCTGCAGGCGGTGGGTCATAGGATCGCCTTCAAATCTAAACCACCTGGGATGCCTTCCCGACTTGCAAGGTTAGAAGATCTTTTCCTTTGACCACTGGTCCCGAGAAAAATCGGCGGGCTTGAGCCACGACGTTCGACCGATCCGCCGTCTCATAAAAATGCGAAAGAACCAGTTTTTTGATATTGGCCTTTTTCGCCACTTTTCCACATTCCTCGGCATGCATATGCGAGCCACCTGGCGCATGGGACGAAAAGGAGCAATCCAAAATAGCCACATCAACATCCTGGCATAGACTCACCAAATTCGGTGAGACCATCGCATCTCCCGAAAAGGCTGCCGACCGACCCTGATACTCAAGACGATAGCCAAGACAAACTTGTTGATCAGAATGGGTCATCGGCAACGGCGCCACTAGGGTGCCGCCAATCGAAAACGGCTGATCGTTGACCTCTTTAAGAATTACCCGAAACGGCGCATCCCTAAAATTAGGGAAGGTCCGAAATATCGTCCGAAAGAGGCGCTTAGTCCCAGGTGGACCATAAATATTGAGGGCTGGTCGAACATGCGCGAACTTAGAATGGCAAACGGCATCGAAGAAAAATGTGAGAAAATCCGAGAAATGGTCCGCATGGTAATGGGTAAAGATTAGGTGTTGGATCGTATGGCGATCCACACCGGTTTTCAGTAAATTAGAGAGCGTTCGTGGACCAAAATCAAGTAGAATGGGCCGGTCCGTCTGAAAAAGGTACCCGGCAGCTGCCCGGGTTGGATGGATATTGGTGCCTGAGCCTAAGATGGTAACCTGCATGAGAATGCTCGCCTCACATCACTCACAAATCTAATATATTAGCCCATTAAATTGATGCCAAGCCCTACCCAAACAAAACCGGAGGAAACCAATCGCGCGATTAATCCATTTGTCGGATTGCTGGGGCTTGGTCTGATCGTAGCAGGCATTTGGATATGGAATCATCTGACCTTCGACACTCAGGATTACATCACCGAGGAGATTATCCCCATACTCGGAGGCATGCTCGTGGTGGGAATAGGCCTGTGGATCGGCATAAAAAAATGGCGCACCCGGAAAGAACGCCTTCAACTCCGTGATCGGCTCCTCCAACGCTTTCAAAAAGAACCCTCACCCCAAAAACGGCGGGATCTTGCCTTTACGCTTATTGAAGTCAACCAATTTGAAGCAGAAGGATTGGACGCCGTCACCGAACCGATGGCAGAACTGTTTACGTGGACCTTGAAGACTTCACTCGGTGACAAGCAGCATCGCATACGAGGCATGTCTGCGAGTTACTTAGGAATCTTGAAACATCAACCCTCGATCCCGTTATTGATTCGGGCGTTGGAAGATGACCATGCCCATGTGCGAGCCTGTGCCGCATTGGCCCTGGGCCGCATGCGAGCCCAGGAGGCGAAAGCGAAATTGGAAGAAAAGATGAAAGAAGACTGGGACCAGACGGTGCGCAGCCGCTCACAAGAAGCGTTGGAACGCATACGGTAGGAGACCTTCACCCTTATCTGACAATCAATTAAGCTCCTGATTCAATGCCGTTTGATCGGCATCGGTAAAGCGATACCCCTTGTTCATCAATACCTGCATCCCGTCCATCAGTACTTTGAATTGAACATCCCTGCGAATGCTATCGAACAGGCCCGTCAATGCTCTCATATGAATTCCCAAGGGTTGGCCCTCTTGAAATGGTAACCCAAAGGCTTCCAGCACATCCTGAATTTCGTCTGCACTATATTCCTGATTATCATCTCCATCTCCCACTAAGGCCATTTGAAAGAAGGTAAGGCTGAGTGAGAGGCGTTGTTGCGTGTTCCCAAAGGCCTGCCTGGCCTGCTCCAACCCCTCGGGAAATAGTTTCGCACAATCCGGATCAAGCCCTGTCTTCGAGAGGGGGGAGAAATGAATGCGCTCAACCTCAGGCCGGGGTTTCTTGTTCAAATGTTGATAAAAATAGACCGTACAGGAATCGGCGATCGCGAATTCCTGTTTATCTTTTCCGATTTGAGCACCGATGTGTTGAGTGAAGCCTTGAAAGACATCCGTGCCGGGAGAAGCCCATGCAGTAGTCTGGAGGCCCTGTACACACCAACCCCCTGTGAGTCCAACTATGAGAAAAACAGTACAGAGATGAACCAATCGTATTCCCCTTCTGCTCATAAATGATCATTGTATCGAGTATCGCATCGGGAAGGAAGCAGATGAGAATGAATCTTCTGCGATTTCCTCTGTATGGGCTGACAGAAAAAATCGTGGCGTCTTGAGCGAAAACTATCCAAGCATCTCTTCGGCCTCGCGCGAGGCCGATAGCCCCCAAACGATTTTTACATCAAGCCTTTGCAGAATTTCATGCTAAAATAAAACAATGATCGTTCAAACCGTCACCATCCAAGGGCATATCATTGATTCACTGATCTTAGCGAAGGTCCTGGATGCGATTGTCATGTTGGGGGGAACCTTTACCCTCTCGGAAGTCAAGGTGGGAACCCAACGGGAGGACACTTCTCATGCCACTATCCTGATTGAAGCTCCCACTATGGAGTTACTACAGGAAATCCTGAAAACCATTCTGCCCCATGGGGCAGTGGTCGAAACCGAGGAAGATTGTACGGTTGAGCCAGCCCCGGCTGATGGAATTTTACCAGAAGATTTTTATGCCACCTCACATCTCTCGACTCAAATCCGGTGGCAAGGAAACTGGATCGAGGTTCCCCAACCAGAAATGGATCTAGCCATCATACTGAAAACCTCTCCACTTTCAGCACAGATGGTTCCCATGGGCTCAGTAAAAAAAGGTGATCTAGTCGTCACGGGGCGAAAAGGGGTTCGGGTGTTCCCTTTGGAGCGACCCAAGGAACGGGATGTGTTCGGTTTCATGGAAGCCCAGGTTTCTTCCGAACGTCCTCACCACCATATCATCGCAGACGTGGCCAAACGGATGAAGGCCATTCAACAACAGCGAAAAGATGGCAAGGGGTCGGGTAAGGTGTTATTTGCCGGTGGTCCAGCCATCATCCACGCGGGGGGGCGGGAAGCCCTGGCATGGATCATCGAAGCAGGATACATCCATGTCCTGTTTTGTGGAAACGCTCTGGCCGCTCACGACATGGAAGCCAGCCTATACGGAACGTCATTGGGATACAATTTGGGTATTGGCCGTTCGGTGCCCCATGGACATGAGCATCATCTACGCACCATCAATCGTGTACGGGCCCTGGGAAGCATTCAACAAGCGATCGAAAGCGGATTAATCAAAGAAGGCATCATGGCGGCCTGCATACGACAGGGGGTACAGATGGTGCTGGCCGGGACGATTCGCGACGACGGCCCCTTGCCGGACGTCATCACCGATTCCATCAAAGCCCAAAAAGCCATGCGCGCCGCCATTCCCGGCGTGGAATTGGCCTTATTGGTGGCCTCCACCCTGCATGCCGTGGCGACTGGAAATTTGTTGCCGGCGTCGTCACCAACCGTCTGTGTCGATATCAATCCCGCCGTTCCCACAAAACTGAGTGACCGGGGAAGCTTTCAAGCCGTCGGGCTGGTGATGGATTCTTCTTCTTTTTTATGGGAATTGGCCCGTGAACTCGGTTGGGAAGGATAGCAGGATACCAATATCATGAGCCGTTTATTGATGTGCCCCCCAGATCATTTTGGTATCGAATATGAGATTAACCCATGGATGAGAGTGTCCAATCAATCTAATGAAGAACGCGCCAGGACCCAATGGAAAACGCTGACCCAGGTACTCGAAAACGAGGTTGGAGCCAAACTCGAATTTATGGAACCGATACCGGGACTACCTGATTTGGTGTTTACCGCCAATGCGGGTGTCATCCACGAGGGCAAGGCCGTTCCCAGTCAATTCCGCCACCCGGAACGGCAGGGTGAGGAACGGCATTTCATTGATTGGTTCACCAAGAAGGGCTATGAAGTCATCAACCTTTACCCCGAAATAAACTTTGAAGGCGCTGGGGACTTATTGGGATTTCCAGATTTCTGGATTGGGGGCTACCGGCAACGGAGTGATATCCGCGCTTATGCCCAGTTGTCGGAAATTTTCCAGAAAGAAATCATGCCGGTGGAACTGGTGGATCAACGGTTTTACCATCTGGATACCTGCTTTTGTCCCCTCATTGGGGGAGAACTCCTGTACTTTCCTCCCGCGTTTGATTCGTACGCCCAAACCGTGCTGGCTTCTCGTATAGAACAGGACAAACGATTCGCAGTCCCATCCCAAGAAGGCGAGCGGTTTGCCTGCAATGCGGTGTGCATCGATCGTCATGTCGTGCTGCCGACCGGATGTCCGGAAACGATGGCATGGTTACACAAACATGGCTACACCACCCATCCGGTTGAGCTTGATGAATTTCTAAAAGCCGGCGGCTCCGCCAAATGCCTGACCCTGGCATTGGATTAAATTGTCAAAACGTCGTGTTCTCCGATCAGACATTTGACGAACACAATCTGACGACAATGGCCCCCACCCACCGTGTCATCCTGAGGCCCCGCGAAGGATCTGTGCCCAGGGAGAAAAACCTCTGTGGCTTTAAAAAGCCAGGAGCCAAGCGCTACAATCTTCCAAAGCAAATGACCTCGGCGCATGACCTCCATGGTCACCTGTCCATATAAAGTTTTTTTTAACAGAGGCTCTCTACCCTTTTGACCCAACCAGAACAGTTCTACTCACTAGGTGACGATGACGCCATCCGACGGCATATTCGGATTGAGCGCGAGAGCGGAAAAAAATTACGGAAGACGGCATGGTGGAAAGCCCAGATTCAGAAAGGGGAGTGCCACTTCTGCCATCAACTGGTGGGAGCGGAAAACCTGACCATGGATCATGTGGTGCCATTAGCCAGAAAAGGAAAAAGCACGAGAGGCAATGTCGTCCCGGCCTGTCAGGCCTGCAACCGCAACAAAAACCTCACCACCCCCGTTGAAACCATCCTCGATCAGATACGGGACAAAGCAACCTAAGCCAGTGCGCTTTTTCTGGAACTAGACTTTTCCGTCTGGTCAGCTTTATCCGTTATCCTTTAAATCTGTTTCCCGTTCAAAGCATCTCTAAAAGCTTAATTGTTTCACCAGCCAGACGCTGTATGCCGAATGGTCCGCCATCAATGAAAAGCTCACTTCCTGAGAGACTATGTCATCCTGAGTGAAACGAAGGATCTCGCTGAGCCGTGACATCTTTAACCTGGGCACAGATTCTTCGCCGGTGGCTCAGAATGACAGCCTCATTAGGGCCCAACTGAGTGCCTTTTCAGGCTCTGTTTAGAATAGAGGCAGGGTGGAATTATTAGGACCTTCGGCTGGGTAGGTAAGGCGACCGTCCTCAAGTTTGGCAAACGGGGTGAGCGTATGAGTCTGGATGGAGTTGGGTGAGATAATGTGCTGGACGGTCCATCCACGGCTGACCAATGCATCCGAGATCAGCGTGCGGTGGCAGCGCCAGGGCACCGCTTCGGCGCACATGATGGCCACTGGTAGACGATGACCAGTCGCCATTAGGTCATCCAGGGCATCCCAAAAATCTTGGGTTTGCATATAATCCGCGTAACTCCGGAAACCCTCATTCCGCCATCCCACATTCACTGAATCCGGCCGGCTTTTCCTCCGGCCACCCAACGACGGCATGTGCCGAGACTGGATTCCCCTATTTGCAAGGCTCTTGGCCAGAGCTTCTGAATGAAATTGAGGATTGCGGCGCGAATATGGAGTTATCCGCACGTCGGTCAGCACTTGAATCCCGTGCGTCTGGAGGAGCTCGATAAATTCCTCAATGGGCCGCCTCGAATGGCCGATGGTCCGCAGTACGGGAGATATGGTTGGCTTAGGAGGGTGAGATTCGGCTGGCGTGTTTGGCCCACCGGGGAAATTGTTCGGCATCTTCCAGAATATTCTCTAACATTTCGTAGTAGGTCTTGAGCGTCCGCTTGTCAGGTTTGGGACGAACAGATCAAGCACACAATTATCTTATCCCTTATGTGGCGCACCCAGCGAGTGGAAAAGTGAAGGGAATTTATCCGGAATGGGGGATTCATGTCGTGAAAGACTTGGAATGCTTGCGGCGGTCAATGCCACCTCTGCCTGATGGTCCTCTGATTGCAGCGCGTAATTCCCAGGTTTGTCGAATGTCCCTTTGAAAGCGACAGGGCGTGGAAGCTCCCCGAACGTAGCCCTTGCTCCTGAACCGCTGCGCAAATCCGGCGTCGCTGAGACATAGCCATTGCGCCGATTGCTGCTTAACTTTTTGGATTCGGTGCACTGGAGTAAGTAAATACTCATGCCTGACCGCATGCCGTCATCGGCGGTGTGTCTAGCGGGTTGAAGTCCCGCGAAAGGAGTTGTTCGTACACCTTTCTCGTACCGGGAAGCAGCGTCGGAGTAATCCGGGGTTGAAGTTTCCCATGGGCAAAGCTGCAGGCCGTAGCGCAAGCGAACCTAGCTGTAGCCTCGTCAATGAACTGGAGATGCCGACCCTGTGGTCAGAAGGGGAAGGCCGCAACCTGAGGGACTCGAACGAACACCCACCTTCAGGATCTTCCGGGGTAGCAGGGGCGGCATGTGACGGAAGAGACACCGTGCAGGACGGGAGACCCACGGCGGTGCGGGGCTGGAGCCCGCAACTGCGGCGTATAAGGGCAACCGAAATCGCCGAGGGCTGTCGTGGGAGTCGGAGGGGTGCATAGTACCGCTGGAGGGCTTGGGCCAACACAACCCGGCCCGAGGGAAGGGGCCCTACTTTGTTCATGTTGTCCGACGAGTGGAGGATCAGGGGATTGCCTTCGTGCTATCAACCCCATTCACGATCAGGAGACTACAGAGGAAACTGTCTCGGAAGGCCAAGCCTGAATCCGGCTCGCTGGACATGGGCGCATGCCTCCTGAGGAAGAACATCGGAAAGCCGTGTATGGGAAAACCATACGCACGGTTTGATGAGGGGGCGCTGGTCATTACTGACTGCTGTGGTTCCCGGTAGACGCGTGCGTCGAAGCGTTCGAGAGCAGCTCCAGGTAAGCACCAGTGCTCTAATCTACCCAAACCCCATCGGAAAAAGGCCCCAATATGACCGGGGGTCGGGTCTTGCAATGCAACATTGCGAAGCTCGTTCGCTCCGGCGGTAATCTAGTTCGGTTTGTTGTACGTCGGAGAGACCCATGGGTAGAGGCGAGGAATCCATATCATTTGAGCGGTGGCAACAGCGAACGCACAGACTGTACCGATTATGAAATGGGTCCATGTAGCAGATCGGATGGCACGGAGTGAAACGTGGGAGCCTCTGGCCTTTCATACGACCCTGTCATTGTGGCTCATTGCCACGTCACAATACTTTGATTCTGTCTCAAATTTCCCTACGGACAGAGCCTGAGGGGCCGGTTTTTTTAAACTAAGGCTCCCATCGTCCTCTGAAAGCACTTTCTCTGCTGATGTTGGCACCTGGTGTCGTTTTTGCGTGGCCATAGAAGAATAAAGGAGTTGGCATCCTTGTGGTGCTTCATGAGCAGGGTTAGGATGGAACCGTGCAAAGGAGGCCACTTTCGAATGGTGCATACTAGAGACCAGAGTCACCAAGTCTTGCGAAAATCCTGGCATGTGATAACGAATCATGTCATTCAGCGAACCCGGACGTTTATCTGTTGTATGGGAATCCTGGTTTGCGGGGCGGTGGGGTTATGGCCGGAGCCAACATATTCGGGAACCGATGGCACGCCCCTTTCTTCGGGTGTAATGCCTGCCATTCCTTCCTTGGATTCCATTCCCTCAACTTCTGAAGGGGATCGCATCCGGCTTGGCTATAATCTGGTCGTGAATACTCAAACCTATGCCAAGGCATTCGTGGGCAATGCCTTAACTTGCACCAATTGTCATTTGGATGCCGGGCGGAAAGTCGGAGCCGGGACCTATGTAGGAGTTCCCTATGCGTACCCTCAATATAAAGCTCGTGTCGGCAAGGAGATTTCATTAGAGGAGCGGATCAACGAATGCTTTGAACGCAGCTTGAATGGGAAAGCCTTGCCACCCCACAGCCCTGAAATGGACGCGATTCAAGCCTACATGTCGTGGCTTTCTCAAGACGTTCCGCCTTCTGCCAATCTATCGTGGTTGGGATTTCCTCTCATGAATATGACACGAAAACCGGACAGGCAAAATGGACAGCGCGTTTTTACAGGCTCTTGCACAGGTTGTCATGGCTCTGACGGCCACGGCACGATGGTTGCTCCACCACTCTGGGGGCCACAGTCGTTCAATATTGCTTCAGGTCTGGCACGGGTGAGCAAAGCGGCCGCTTTCATCAAAGGCAATATGCCGTTGTCCCAACCCGGCGTGTTAAGCGATGTGGAGGCCTATGATGTCGCGGCTTTTATGAACAGCCATTCGCGACCTGATTATGCGCTGAAGGCCTTCGATTGGCCAAAGGAAGATAAACCAGTCGATTCCCCGTATTAATTGTTCATCATTATCACAGAGGAGGACAGGTACATGGCACGATTTCTCATTTCCGGGAGCCGAGGCACGGATGATCCCACATTGGCGACACTTCCATTTATGGCGGCGAAAACCGCCAAGGAACAAGGCCATGATGTGGTCCTGTGGCTGTGGAGCGAGGCGGTGACGTTGGGACGAAAAGGGACGGCGGACCATGTGATCGGCGTGAACCTGACTCCCCTCAAAGACCTGCTGGCGGCGGTGCAGGCTGCCAATATTCCCCTTTGGGTCTGCGGGGCTTGTGCGGTAGCTCGTCAGGTGACAGAACAGGACCTGGTCGCAGGGGCCACGATCAAAGGCATGCCGGCCTATATCCAGGCTGTGGCTGAACGTGACAAAGTGATCTCGTTTTAATTTTCCTCATGTCGGGGCAGATTCGGAGTATGGCACTCTCTGGGAGTTTTGGTGTAAGGCTTGAAACACTCTAAGAAATGGTTATCTAAATCTTGAGTGGATGAAGGTGTTGCCTAGAGGAACACAAACAGAAGAAGGGATCGAGTGCAGAGGTAGTGTGAAGGCCCACGGGAGGGAAGTGGGAATCCTAAAGTCTCTCCAAGATTCCAAAATTAGAGGATGAACTCTCGCAGGTAAACACTTCTATCCGCTTTTTTTGTTGCTGGCTTTCCTCCTGGCCGTAAAACGTATTTTCACGTGCGGAGGGCCAGAGGAAAACTGCACAGAAATCCCACGATTCTTCTTACCTTCGAATTTGACCTCTTATTTTACAACGCCACAAGATCCCGCCAGTTTTTTCAGCAGATTAAGCGAGGTATGCAGTCAGGTTTCTGGAAAGGAAAATAAGGTGTCAGGAACATTTTTTTATGAAAAATTTTGTTAAATCGGCAGAAGTTCTCTACCAGGCTCACCGACGGATGAGGGGGATCCAGCCCCATAAGCTCAAGAGACCGACCTGTTCGATCTTATTCCGCTCGTGGATTATGCCCCACACCATAAGCTAGATGTCGTTTTTCTTCTCTTTGCGTTCTATGTTCCCTCAACGATAAAAAGAAACCAGTATCCCCTCCCGACCGATGTGTTGAGGGAATGGGTGCATTGATGGATGCCAGGTCAAGTGCTATCATAATGATAGCGCTATTACCAAAGATCGGAGGAGGCTATGGCACAGGTTCTGGTTCGGCAACTCGATGAGAAAGTCGTGGATCGGCTCAAGAAGCTGGCCAGGGAGCATGGTCGTTCCCTTGAATCGGAGGTCAGAACTATTCTTGAAGAAGCCGTGCCCGACTATGAGGGAGCATGGAAACGGATCGAACAGTTTCACAAGCGATTAAAGAAGTCTGGCCGGACATTCAGCGATAGTGCGGAGCTGATCCGTGAGGATCGAGACCGGTGAAGGTCTATGTGCTTGATGCGAGTGTCGCGATCAAGTGGTTTATTCCCGAAATTCATTCGAATGCCGCGCTGCATGTCAGCCGGTTACAGGCCCGACTTCACGTGCCGGCTTTTATCCAGTTGGAGGTGGGCAGCGTTCTTGCCAAAAAGATCCGACGCGAAGAACTCACGAGGGACGAAGGTGATGTCATACTCAAAGAGTTCAGGCACCTCCCGCTCCAATACCATCCCAATGAACGACTCTTTCACCCGGCCTATGCGCTGGCCCTTGTGACTCATCAAAGTTTGTACGATTGTCTCTATCTTGCCTTGGCCGAGACGATCGATGGTGCTGTGATCACGGCCGATCGTAAGTTCTACCTGGCACTTTCCAATGGGCCCTATGGCCCTAAAATCATTTGGATCGAGGATATTATTCGATTGAGATAGCCGCGTGGGGCACCGCGAGTGTCCCGATCAATAAACGATCTTCGCCGCAAGACTACGACGTATTCAGGCGAAAAACCTCATCTTCAAATCTCCCCCTTTCCCCTTTCAAAGGGGGATTTAAATAGTCACCCCCGTAGCAGACTCCGGGAAATCGCGAATCCAACGATTAGCTTCTATGTTCAGGTTGAGAAAAAACCTCTCTTGTGTGGCCCTTCTCCTCATCGTCGGCTGCCTCATTTTTTCAGCCGCTTGCACGACTTCGCCTCATAGCCTCTCGTCTCTTCCCAAACATTTTCCTTCTCAAACCGTGATCGTGTCCCTCGATACCTGGCACGCTATGCTGGCGTTTCCCGTTTCCTCCCCGAACGCTTCACGCAACGGTGCCCAAGAATTTGAAGAATGGGGATATGCCGAACGCGCCTGGTATGTGGAAGGGAAGACTGGCATCGGCGGGATATTCCGCGCGCTGCTCTGGCCCACGGACGGGGTTGTCGAGGTGGGGCAGCATCCCTCAATCTGGGCGGAGCGGACTCCGCAACCCCCGGCCGACGTATTTGTGCTTCATCTTGAACCAGAACCCTACCGGCAATTACGGCAATTTCTCGACTCCACTCTCGGATCCCGAACGCCTCTTGCCCATTTTGGAGGTTCCGCCTTTTACCCGTCGGTCAGGTCCTATCATCTTTTTCACACCTGCCATCAGTATGCTGCTCGTGCTCTGCAAGCTGCCGGCCTTCCGCTCACGCCCGCGCTGGCCTTTAACCGGACCATGCTGGGGTGGCAATTGAACAGCCTTCTACCAACCTCCAACGATTCTTCTCTCAGGTCGAATTGAGCCGTTGGTTATCGTCAACGCCAGAGAATCCCGTCGGGTTTCCTGAGGAGATCAAGCGAGGTATGCGGCCAGGATTCCGGAGAGGACGATGCCGTCAAAGGTACCGGCACCACCGATGCTGGCCATGCCGGTGGCGATGCGCGGTACCTCCCGTATGTGGAAGATATCAGCGCCCAAGAGGGGACCGAATACCCCCCCAACAAAGGCCACCGACGGCGCTTCGTCGGGGGCAAGGAGTAGCGCCGTCAGAGCTGCGACCATTGGTGGCACGAATGCCGGCATCGCGATACCAATCCCCTCGACCGGCTTAGCCAGCCGATAACACACAACAGTATTGATCGCCACTGCCAGCCCTAAAGGGAATAGATAGCTCCAGGAATCCCCCAGAAGCTGAAAAATTTCATAAACCGCAACTAGCGTGGGGATGACGCAGCCTCCAAGATTTACGGCCAGGATGGTTTCCCGCCGGCTCCGTTGAAGGTGCGGCCAAATATCCAGGAAGCCGAAGAGGGGGTAGGGGTGGGCAATGACATCCTCCTGGCGAACCATTCGTGTAATGGGAATATTGACTACACTCCCCAAAAAAATCCCCATGATCACTATCATGGCAACATAGGGATCCAATCGAAGTTTTGCCAAAGCCAGGCCCATAAATTGGACAAAGACAAGTGGAAGCAGGAATAGCAGCAGCAGAAACAGGAAAATCGGAAGGCAGCCCAATCGCCCGTTCATGAAAGAGATCCCATTTCTGCCCGGCGGTTAATCTGAAAAATGGTGTTATAAGAATCCAGGAGGGGGGGTGTTCCTTGAATCAGTGAAACAACAGGCCTGAAGCCGTGAAAGAGAGAGGAAAATTTTCGATAGGTTTTTCAGTCTTAGATTTTTCCAACGGTGCCTCTCACTTACCTTTACCGCCGAACCAGGCGAATCCACCTCCACATATTAACCAAGCTGAAGAGTGATGAGGCGACATAGGTGAGGGTGGCGGCGGTGAGGATACGTTTGGCGGCGTGCAAATCCGGAGGTGCCAGGTAGCCCCCTTCTCTGAGGATCGGCAGGGCCCGACGAAAACTGGCATTCCATTCCACGGGTAAGGTGATGAGATGCACCATGGCGGAAACGCTCATGGTCCCAATTGCCACGACTAATAAGGCAAGACCTACTGCAGGAATCCTGGTCACGCCAGCCAGGACAGGAATCCCCAGCATCAAATACGACCCGGCCTTTTCGGCTTTCTGCGCGAATTTGATCAGGTGAGTTCGATCTTTTAAGAGTGCATAGCCTTCATGATCTTGCAAGGCATGGCCCACTTCGTGCGCCGCGATGACCGCGGCGGTCAGGGATTTGCCGCTGTAATGTTGCGGAGTCAGGCCGACGAGTTTGGTTTCGGGGTTGTAATGGTCCCCGATCGGCGTGGGTTCCACGCGCACCTGTTGCAGACCAAACCGATTGAGCAAATGACGCGCTAATTCCCCACCGGTTCCCCCAAGATCCTCACGATGTTGACGGTATTGGCGAAAGACCCACCATACCCAGAGTTGTGGTCCCAACACGATGATCATAAGCAGGAGAAAGAGAAGAATCATGCGCATGAGATGATCCTAGGAAAAACCGTAAAGCGTGAGGCGTGAAGGGATAAGCCGGGTGTTTCTTTCCCCTTCGGCTTCACACCCAACGTCATGGCTAATTTTTGTTTCGTTAAGAAGAGCACGACACGATAATCGATGGTTCGCCGGGAGGTGGAGGCGCGGCATAGGCTTCCATGCCGAGTTGTTCGGTAAACGGATCACTCAGCAAGTTCAACAACCGATCTATTTCCGAATAGTCCTTCTGCTGAACGGCTTGGGTGATGGCCCGTTGCGCGAGATGATTCCGGAGGATGTACTTTGGATTCACGTGGTCCATTCTGGCTTGGCGCTCAGCATCATCGCTTTTTTCCGCCCGAAGCCGTTCCCGATACCGTGCGGTCCAGTCATCGCACGCTTCCCGGTGAAGGAATTGGTCTCGGAACTCGGAGGGCACCGTGGAACTCACCTGACGAATGGTTCCCAGTACACGAAACAAGGTGGTGTAATCCGCCCGGCTGGAGTCCATGAGGTTCAACAGATCGGTCACGAGTTTGTCATCTCCCGCATGCGCTTCGACCAGTCCAAGCTTGGCCCGCATCAGTTCGGCATATTTCCCGGTCATCGCCTTTTCATAGACTTCAGGCGTGGCATTGACGTCGGCTTCTTCCACGAACGGTGACAAGGCCCGCGCCAGAGCCCGAATATTCCAATAGCCGATGTCGGGTTGGTTCTGGAATGAATACCGCCCGTGATGGTCCGAATGATTGCAGATAAACGTTGGGTCATAGCGTTCCATAAATCCGAATGGGCCGTAATCCATCGTTAACCCGAGGATGGACATGTTATCGGTATTCAGGACGCCATGGGCCCACCCCACGGCTTGCCATTGAGCCACGAGATGCCCGGTGCGAACCGCTACTTCATGCAGCAGCCTGGCATATCCATTTTCTTCTCCTACCAAATGCGGATAATGATATTCGATGACATAGTCTGCCAGCGTTTTCAGATATTCGTGTTGGCGGCGATAGTAAAATACTTCAAAACTGCCAAACCGCACATGGGTCGGCGCCATCCGGAGCAGCATCGCCCCTGGTTCCGGTGTTTCCCGCCAGACCACTTCTTCCCCGGCCACAATACACAAACTTCTTGTGGTAGGAATCCCTAACCCATGCATGGCTTCGCCACAGAGATATTCCCGAATGGTCGAGCGCATCACCGCCCGGCCATCGCCATCGCGTGAGAATCTCGTCAGCCCCGCGCCTTTCAATTGCAGCTCCCACCGCTCCCCTTTTTGGTTTCGCACCTCTCCCAGCAGAATGGCCCGCCCATCGCCGAGCTGCGGCACGTAATGCCCGAATTGGTGCCCGGAATACAACATGGCAATGGGATCACTGCCAGGCAACAATTTGGCCCCGCAGAAATATTCGGCAAACTCCGGACGTGTCCATTCCTTGACGTCAATATTGAGCAATTTGGCGGCTGCCGGATTGACGCTCACAAGGTACGGATTAGGAAAAGGCGTGGGCTTGACCCGTTCATGGAACACGTCAGGCAAGGAGGCGTAGGTATTCTGGAATTGGAGATCTTCAAGTGTGTTCATTGAGACATTATCCCCGGTAACCACTTCTTCCACAAGCCACGACCTAAGTTAGCTGGTACTCATAAAGCATGGTATGGTTTGAAGGACAAATGTTGACCGTCCAGAAAGATCGGAAATAGCCGGCCTATTCCTCTTCCTCTTTGGGTATTTATGTCTCAAACAACACATATTCAAGGAAAACTCATAAGGTCTTTGTTGCTATGGACCATGGTTGTCGTGAGTTTGTCTGGATGTTCACGAGATCAGCATGATCATCCCAACCTCACCACAGGAGAACAACTATTTAATTATCATTGCGCAGAGTGCCATGGGGTGCAGGGAACAGGAAACCTTTTCAATGGGATTCCCGCCAATATCCTTACACAAAAAAGTCACCAAGAGATCGTCGCATACATCACCACGGGAACAGGCCAGGAAAGAGAGATGCCCGTCTTTAGCGCAATGCCAATTGCTGAAGCCAAGGTCATCACTGATCACTTATTCACGTTGCAAAAAACCTATGATAAAAACGGCTCCCAGATTAAGCAGTTACTCATCGAGCCGTAAGTCGCGCCGCGCATTCCACTGCGTAAGACCTAACTCCGGTTATCAACCAACCCCTAAGAGACCAATCCCTCGTCATCTCCGGCATCTGCAATCAGGAATCTTTTGTGATTTCTGGATATGGATGCCCTTCTGCCGATGGCGACAGAGAGCCCGGGCTAAAAATACGGGCATGACGCCTCGTGTTTTCTTGGTTTAGAGACACTTCCAAATTTTATCTAAGGGCAGGCTAGCGACGATCACTGGAATCCCTGGCAGGAGTGGGCTGCTGAACCATGGGATCGGCACCGCCAGGCCCATTCTCATGGACCTTCTTCACGGTTACCCGTCGGGCAAAGAACGTCTCACACTCCGTGAAGATGATGACGTGTATTCCAGCCCCACATTTTTGGTCAATCCGTCCTATCCTGGCTGGCAGGACTTTGTATCTCTTTCGATTCAACTGCGTGTGGTATTTTCTCAACACCCATGACATCTGTTCCATTAAAATGCCAAAAACTAGCGCAAATACAGCATCTTACGAATGGAATAATTTCAGGTTTGATTATTGCTTTCACAAGTAATTGCGGATATATGGTTCGTGTATTTTTTCTCGCAACCCCGAAAGAGAAAAGGAGATCGCATGATTCGGATTTGTGCCTGGTGCCGACAGGAAGGTAAGACCGGAATGCTTGGAACAAGCCCTGGGGAGCCTGGGGAGATTAATGAACCGGAATCGCACGGTATCTGCCACGAACACGGACTCCGCCTTCGACAGACATTCACACGAAACCTTGTCCATCAACCTCTTCCAAACACCCTCTCCCCGTCACCGGTTTCCTTCTAGACAACCTTCATCCAGTCTGGTGCTAAAATTCCGGTTGCTGATTTTCAGGGATGTTTGGCCCGGCCTGGAAGGCATAACACGCCACACGACTGCGCGCATGGGAACTTGAGCAGCTACGGTTTATCGGGGTTGTGTCTTGAGGCAGACAATAGAGAAGACGAAGGTAAGGTTCGCTATCGGCGCCGAGTTGGAAATTGGCTGGTACTCTTTAAGCGGTTTTTGATGAGAACCATCCCGATATGAGGGAGGCGAGACGTTCGACGAACCTCAAACCATCCATACGCCAACACACCCAGTACCAACAAGAGGGCTATGCCCATCGAAAGGGGATCATGACCGATAAATAATTCAAAGAGATGCACCGTGGACCGTTCTCCTGATGTATACTCATGTTATTCGGTCGGTTCCTCACGATCTTGAGATTTCCTCTTCCATTTCCAATCTTTTTCCATTTATACATATTTTCACTTACGGCTGTTCCATAATTTTTCATGGAATTAACGAGCAATTTCTCTCCCTCGTTTCGCGCCAGAATCGCCAACCGGTATAATGCATCCATCATGACCTTCCCCCTGCACTCGTTCAGAGTTCTTTGCGGCTGGATTCTGGCGTTGAGTCTTCTGATGTTCTCACCCCTGGATGTGGACGTTGCCCGGGGAGCCACACCGGTCAGCCTTGCTCCTGCCACTGATACCCAAGAAACTGTGGTGACCATCAATATTAAATCCCGAGAGTTCAGCCCCAACACCCTTTCAATCACCATGGGGCAAAAAACCCGGCTGATCCTCAAAAATTTGGATGGCGAGCTTCATGCCTTTCTGCCGGTCGGCTTGCTGACAGATATCCACCTGAATGTCAGCGGCAGTGGTGCCCCACAATTTTCGAAAGAAGGTCTTAGCCGAGTCCTGCTTCCCACCAGAGGCCAAACCGACATTGTCTTTATCCCCTCTCACCCCGGCACATTTCCCTATTTTTGCGATTTACCGGGCCATGTGATGCGGGGTACCATCGTGGTACACAAGAATGAGGGTATGGTAGAGTAGCCCTCTTGGTTTGAGGGACATTCCCCTCGCTGCTATTACACAAAATCATTAACCAAGCATGTTTGTGAGGAGGAGTTTGGTTCCATGAGTATTGTTCGTCGTCAATCAATTCTGACAGATACCCTTCAAGCTGAGGCAGATCATGCCCTCGGTTCCCCTGTTTCCCAGATGAGGTCTACACCAAGATGGGTAGGCATCCTATGCTGTTCCTGGCTGTTGGCCTTCACTCCCGTGTGGGCCGCCGAGCCATTGGCCGTCAATGAAGAAGCCTTGCTCACCACCATTCGGGAATATGCCGATGCCGTGGGGAAGGGCGATCGAGTCGCGGCCGGCCAACTGGATTTTGTGTGCTTACATCAGATGGCCCAACAGCAGTTGTTCTCCAACGGAAACTTTCCCGACTCGTCAAACCCCATCTATGAATGGTGTGACCACCGTCGGCAGGAAGCCCACCAACGAGCGATTCAACAAAAAGACCGGGCATTGGACAATGTCTGGCCGGGACCAGGGAAACTGGTCGATTTTTCAGATTTCCAACGGTTTTTTATTGCAGAAACCCTCAATCAGCAATTAGCTCCGTCGTTTTTCGTCATGCCGGCCATTGCGGCTCAGGAACCAACGACTCCATTTATCATTGAGGCCGTGGAATCCGGAACCTTGCCCCATGCTTCGTTTCCTTCTCCAGATGAATCCGGAGTCTTAGCCGCACCCACAGCCTTTCTGACCACCAAGGTTTCCTACCCGAATGCCTTGACGGCACCCATTGCCAATGCCCCTGGAGCAGAGGATTGGGCCGTGCCCTATAAAAAAGCGCAGCGAGTGGTGAAATCCGTTAACGTGAAGTGGGTCGTACTCTCAGATCTGAAGCGGTTGGGGTTTCCTACGGACCGTGCCGTGCTGGATCTGATTCTGGATGGCCCTCGTGGCACCACCATTCCATTCGTCGTGGATCCTGGTGGGTATGTGCCTCGCTCCACAGAATGGTTTAGCCTTCCAGAGAGTCTGGAGACCATCCAAGCAGGCATTCAACAGGCACAAGCAGCCCCGACCAGACTAGAAGCCGTGATGAGACTGAACCGGGTTTTGATGATTGGGCCGGCCCACAAACCCACCCTGGAAGTTTTTGCAGATCAACTGTACAAAGGGTTTCTGGATTTTGGGGGTTATTTGCACGGCGTACAATTGGGAGACGAACGTCTGGCCCAACGGTTTAACGAACTCTATTGGACGGTGAAATCCCAAACCGATCGATTTGATATGTCTTTGGGAATGGAAATAGGCGGAAAGCCTGAGCCGATGCCCGCTGATTATCTGTATCGAATGATTCCCGTCATGGAAGCCCTGGCATCTCTGGAGCCAGGTGATTTCAACAACCGGATTCGACTATCCTCGACGTACCGCTGGACGAACGATCAAATGGCCGCACTGTCCTCACCACAGGAATTATTGACTGAAGTGCCAACCGAACAAGAAGAGATCCGCGCACAAGTGCTCTTAGAATTGGCGTGGGCACGAATTGGGAAAGTAGCCTGGAATCGTCACTTTGACGATCCGGATATTCATAAAGGTTATGAGGCGGCTCAAAAAGCCTTCGATCTCACGAAAGATCCGCTCAACAAATTTACGGCAGCCTATGCCATGGCCTATAGCCTGGCGTTTCACGTACCCCGTGACAATCACGCTATGCTGGATCTGCTTCAGCAAGCCCGTGACTGGTTTGAGAAAATCCCCGGCTCAAGCCCCCAAAGCTGGGCGTATATGTTGAACAACGATACGCTGAAGGGATTGGTTGAGACCGATCCTTCCTTCAAATCATTGTTAGCCGCAAAATAGAACCGACAACGCATGGGTGAGCGGCCTCATGAGATTGACACATGCGTGTCCGGGTAATCTAACGATTACGCAAGGCTGGAGAACCTTACTATCTCAATGAACGTCCTCCAGCCTTATGGCTTTACCAGCCCTCTTTTTTTCAACCCGGTCAATCTCCTCCCCTCAGACAGCTCTTATTTGGATCACATGTCATGGAATTAGATTTCCGGAAAAATCCCGCCATTCTCAGCAACATGGTAGACGTGATGGCTGATGGCGTGTTCACCGTTGATGCCAAGGGTCACATTGTGGCCTGGAGCACCGGGGCGGCTCGCATTACGGGATATTCCAGTCAGGATGTCCTGGGACAATCCTGTCATATTTTAGAAGGTCAAAATTGTAAGGGCTTTGGCATCCTCACGGATTTTTTGGACAACCCCTCCCCGTATCCATGGGGTATCTGCAACCAGGAATGCAAAGTTCTTGGGAAAGACGGCCGCGAACTCTATCTCTTCGGCAACGTCTCAATCATCCGGGATGAACAAGGCCAGGTCGCGGGCGCCGTGGGAACCTTTACCGACCTGACCACGTTTCTTTTGAATAACCAGAAAATTGCCGTGCTGGAGGAACAGGCGAAATCCCGTGAGGCCTTTCAACAGCTCATCGGCAAAAGCCCTGCGATGCAAGAAGTGTTTCGCCGGCTCAGGCTGGCTGCGCAAAGCGATGTCACGGTGCTACTCACCGGGGAATCCGGGACAGGGAAGGAACTGGCGGCGCGAGCCATTCACACCCTGAGTGGTCGAAAAGACAAACCGTTTTTCGCCATCAATTGCTCAGCCATTCCAGAAACCTTGCTTGAAAGCGAACTCTTTGGGCATGTGAAGGGCGCATTCACTGGCGCCATACGCGATAAAATCGGAGTCTTTCAAGCCGCTGACGGTGGGACGTTATTTTTAGATGAAATCGGAGATACCAGCCCTCTTTTGCAGTTAAAATTGCTCAGGGTCCTGCAAGAAAGTGAGATTCGCCGGGTAGGAGATGAACGGGGCATGCGGGTCGATGTCCGTCTCATTACGGCCACCAATCGGGATTTAAAAGCTCTCATGGCCGAAGGCACGCTTCGGGAAGATTTTTATTATCGGATTCATGTCTTCGAGATTACTCTTCCGCCCTTGCGAGCAAGACGAGAAGATATTCCCCTCTTAGTTCACCATTTCATGGCTGCCAATTCCAAGGCGTTTCATCGCGAAATAGGAGACATTGCCCAGGATGCCCTCAACCGATTAATGGAATATGGCTGGCCCGGCAACGTCCGCGAATTGAAGAATGCGATCGAACACGCCTTCGTTACTGTTAATGGCGATTGTCTCACCCTGTGGGATCTCCCTACAGAAGTTCAACGTCCTCCAACACCCAGAAGCCCCAAAAACCTCTCATCCAACGCAGAACCCTCCCTTCCCCAGGATGAGGAAGCTCGTATCGTAGAAGCTCTCCGACAGGCCAAAGGGAACAAAACGGAAGCAGCCAAGCTTCTCGGGGTGAGTCGAGTCACCCTGTGGAAGAAAATTAAACAGCTTCACACTCCTCCCAACGCATAACCAAATCGTTCATGCGTTAACTTAACAGTTAACGCATTCCGTTCACTTCCTCTGTTTTTTAGGCCATCCTCAGGCTTTTCCATGGTATGAGCATTTCACTAATACATTGTTTTTATTGAGATTTTTTAAATATGGCTTCGAAAAAAAATCTGGCACAATCCATGCGTATTACTCTGCTCAATGGAAAAACTCTTAAAAGAACATTTCGAAGTGAGCTCAGTTGATTTTGACCAATGCTCCTTTTCAAGAAGGAGGGGAGGGTATTCATCATGATTGTGAAACAATTTTATCTAAATTGTTTAGCCCACGCGTCTTACATGATTGGCGATAACAAAACCTCAACCGCTGTGGTCGTGGATCCCCAACGCGACGTCGAGCAATATCTGCAGGAAGCTCGACGCCACGAGTGGAAGATTCGTTATGTTTTTCTTACCCACTTCCATGCAGACTTTTTAGCCGGGCATCTGGAACTGCAACGACAAACTGGTGCTGAGATTTGTCTGGGCGCCAAAGCGCAAACCGACTTCCCCATCCGAACCTTTCAGGACGGAGAGGTTCTTGAGTTTGGGTCTGTGCGAATTCAGGTATTGGAAACCCCAGGGCATACCCCGGAAAGCATTTCGCTTGCCGTCTACGACCTGAGTAGGAGTGCCGATCATCCGCACTGCGTGCTGACTGGAGACACCCTGTTCATTGGGGATGTAGGCAGACCGGATCTCATGGCCTCTGTTGGCGTTACCGCAGAAGAATTAGGGGAACAATTATTTGATTCGTTGCGAAATAAACTCATGCGCTTCCCCGATGAAACGCTGATCTATCCCGCCCACGGAGCGGGGTCCATGTGCGGGAAAAATTTGAGCAATGAAACCGTCTCCACATTGGGCAAGCAGCGATGGGAAAATTATGCGCTTCAACCCATGACTAAAGAAGAATTTGTGGGATTGGTCACGGCCGACCAACCAGAAGCCCCTTCGTACTTTGGCTATGACGCCAAGATGAATAGGGAAAAGCATCCTGTTCTGGATGATGTCCTGCAAAAAAGCTTAACCCCTCTTTCTCTGGAAACAGTCCTTGATTATCAGAAAAACGTGGCTCAGGTACTCGATGTCCGAAACGCGGTTGATTATGCGGGAGGGCATCTCAAAGAGAGTCTCAACATCGGATTAGTGGGGAAATTTGCGACCTGGGCCGGAACCGTTCTTGCCCCCAAATGCCCCATCGTCATTATTGCCGAGCCCGGGTACGAAAGGGAGGCGATTCAACGGTTAGGCCGTATTGGGTTTGACCGCGTGGTGGGATATCTAAGCGGCGGGATGCAGGCCCTTATGGAGAGGCCCGATTTGGTTCAAAAGGTCCAACGGATCGGCGCCCAAGCTCTCGCAGAACTGTTGACGACCACCCATCCACCAATGGTCGTCGACGTGAGATCAGAAAAAGAATGGGAGTCTGGCCATATTGACCAGAGCATCAATATCCCGTTGCCGCATCTGGCAGAACAGATTCACAAAATCCCGCTAGACGGCCCGGTGGTTGTACATTGCGCCAGTGGATATCGCTCATCCACCGCAATAGGAATTCTGGAAAAAGCCGGACGATCCCAAGCGATGGATCTTATCGGGGGATATGACGCCTGGCTCACCACCTGGGGTCATCATGGGCAAAAGCTTCAATCCACATGCACCACCAGTTGCAGCAGATAAGATTTACCCAATAGATGGAGGAGAACATATGAGCACGATGCTAGAACACCTAGAAGAAAAATCCGAAAAGCTAAGCGCTCAGCGGGAACGTTCTAACCCCGCAAAAGCCCCTATCTATATCGATGTCAGAACACCGCAAGAATTTGAAGGTGTGCATATTTCGGGCGCTCGAAATATTCCTTTGCCAGATTTACATGCATATCTGGACGAACTGAAGACCCTCTCTCATGAACACCCCATCATATTGGTGTGTCGAACACAGAACCGGGTGAAGATTGCTTACGAATATTTGTCCAAGCATGGCCTGACGAATTGTGAAATTCTGGAAGGAGGCATCACTGCCTGGGTTGATCAAGGCAAACCTGTGGTCCGAGGGCAACATCGAATTTCCCTTGAAGGACAGGTTCGAGCCATCGCAGGGGGGCTGATTCTGATAGGGGTAGCCTTAGGCTTCACAGTTCATAGTGGATTCTTTTTCCTCCCCGCAATGGTTGGAGCCGGGCTCCTTCACGCCGGATTAACAGATTCGTGTGTAATGGGCATGCTGTTATCCAAGCTACCCATGAACCGAATTAGAAACTCCCCCTAATATTAAAGGGGAAGAAAGGAGATCGATGATGCATTGTCCACGATGCGAAGGCTTGTTAATGAGCGATCAAGTCTATAACCAAATGAAGCCTTATCTGCGTTATCCATATGGCGCTGTCTCAACTGTGGAGAAACCTTCGACCCCATGATTCTACAAAACCGAACATGTCAAGAGCAGAAGGGAGTTACCGAACAGCCAAAATCAACGAAATGGGCGGAAAGAAGAAGGCCATTAGCTAACACACGATAGAAGACCTATAATTACGGGCAACCAGAAGTTCCTATCGTTCATTATCTATTCAAAACAAGGAGGTCGGTATGTATCGTTCAATCCGTTCATGTTTATTACTAGGGGTTTTGAGCTTACTGGCTATGGGGTGTATGACCACTCCGGCTATGAGTGAAGAGGGAAGCCCAAGTCCTGCTGCAGGTTATGACATTCACGTGACGGCTCCACACCTGATGCATGATGGGACTGTGGGGGGCCCCTTTCATCACTTTTGTAAGGGTATTTCAGACAAAATCCTGCAATGCCTCTTGTTTGAATCAACCGACCACAGCGCTCCCCTCGTTGCCATCGAATATTTTGTTGCCAAGGATCTTTCGAGAAAACTCCCCTTGATCCAGTGGCACCGGTTTTTCCATGACCACAAAGTGGAAATTGCAACAGGACGTGTTCAAGTAATTGCCCCTGCTGAAAAAGCCGCAGAGATTGCTGAGGCCGCTTCCAAGACCGATGGCGTAATCTACCATTTGTGGCAAAAGGGCCAAGAGTTTCCCGATGGGACGGTGACATTCCCGCAATCCTTGGGACATATTTTCACCAGGTCCGAATAACTCATCATTCAATAACGATTCCATGCATGGGGGATCCAACCGGATCCCCCATGCTCTTGAACAGAGCATAACCATGAAAAGAGTCGATCTAGTACAACTACAGCGATGGCTTGGGGTATTTCTCTTTGCCTTGGGCACTCCACTCTTGACCTTCGCGGCCGATCCCGAAGTCCTCAAACCGCGTGTGCCGGTCGGTCAGATCGAAGAAGCCAAATCTTGGAAGAACCCCATCTCTTTCATGGAAGAGAATATAGAAAAGGGCAAACATATTTTTCACGGTAAAGCGTTTTGTGTTACCTGTCATGGACGCGACGGAAAAGGGTTGGGAAATATCCCTGGGTTAGTGGGAAAACTTCCCCGGAATTTTACCGACAAGACCTGGCAAGCGGCCCGCACCGATGGGGAACTCTTTTGGATTTTAAAAAACGGGAGTCCGGGGACGGATATGGCCTCGTTCATTCCCCTGGTCTTGACTGAGGACGAAGCCTGGCATGTGATATTGTACGTGAGATCATTTGGCAATGGCGTAGAATCAAGAAAAGAATAAAACGATGATCCGGCCATCGACCTCATTGAATTTGCTCCCGCCCACAACTATGCGTTTGTCGCCTTGTGGGTTCCGAATCCGTTGACCGGACCTCACAAGAATGTCCATAATGCCAAATGATCCACGCCTGGCATGGCCGTAATAAGGCAGTGAATGCCCGAAAAACGGTGGGTTAATTGGCATGACCCGCTTCACCAATATGGTGGACGGCAAAGAAACCGTTGATCCGCACAGGTTTGAGGTTGTTCCTCATTAATTTGTCACGTGCGCGAGGAAGGCTCCGTATCGAGGCCATCCTCCGGACCACATTTTGGAAGGAGGACTTGGCTCATGACGGTTATGCCTCTAGTCATTCTGACAACCTGGCTGGTGTTTACTTCCGTTGAAACGCCTTCCCCCCCTCTGACCTCGTCCTTGCCTTCAGAACCCGATGAAAGTACGCGTATCGATGAAATCTACGATCAGGAATCTCGCCTACTGCTGTCTCTGTATTCCTTAAAAGGGAATGGAAAAGCCGACTACGTCACCGGACGGACAGTCGAACAACATGTTCGAAGCACCTATGGCAATCCTGTGTACTACACCATAGAGTTTCCCATTTTTTATTGGTGGAACCATACGATGTGGAATGACCCGTTTGTGGATGGTGTCAATGGCAACGAATTGGTCTACCAGGAAGAAATGGACTTCGATGTGAGCCGATACAAGCCTTGCGTATTTAACGGACAACCCTGCTAGGAGCAGCGGTTGTAGCTCCAAGGTCCTTTCACTCAACGATCAATTTGTTCGCAGCTGGTGGCATCAAGGGTTTTCGCCCGAAGATACTATCCGTTCCTTCACAACATTCAAACAACCTCCTGGAGCCAAGGGAGACGGAAAAAGTTCGTTGGGCCGCAGTGAATCTCCCTCCAGAAATCTTACCCGTTCGAAACAAGGCAGAGTATTTCAATGAACAATTGTATTGGATTATCAAAAATAGATCGCCAGGAATGGGCATGATGGCGTTCGCTGGAATGCCTGATGACCAGATATGTCAATTGAGGCATTGTCTTCCTACATCGGCGAGATAAGGATAACAACCGGGGGGTTTTACGTGTTTCCCTTGAAAAGTAATTAGTTGATTTACAGCCTGTAGCCCGCCCTTGGTTTCCCTTAAAAAAAAGGAAAAAATCCCCATGGATGAAATAAAGCCGGGAATACACCGCCGACGATTTTTAAAGGGGAGCCTGGCTCTTGGAGCTACTATACTTATCAATCCCAAAGGTCTTTGGGCTAATCAGTCCCCAAATATGGCCCCGTATGCGAATCTTCCTTTTGAGCGGGGCCGTCGACCCCTGGTCGCTTTTCGACAAAAGCGACCGCTCATGGTAATGACCACGAGGCCTCCACAATTAGAAACACCCTTTCATATTTTTAATGACGACATCTTCACGCCCAATGATGCATTTTTTGTTCGCTGGCATCTTGCCAATATCCCACGTGAAATTGATGTGAACACTTTCCGACTGAACATTCGCGGGCGGGTCAATCAATCCTTGTCTCTGAGCCTTGAAGAACTGAAAACGCAATTTGAACAAGTTGAAATTGCGGCTGTCTGCCAATGCGGGGGAAATAGTCGCGGATTTTTCCAACCCCGGGTACCCGGAGGACAATGGGGGAATGGGGCAATGGGAAATGCCAATTGGAAGGGAATCAGACTCCGTGATCTCCTTCGCAGGGCAGGAATAGAAGGGGACGCGGTGCAGGTCCGGTTCGATGGCCTTGATCAACCGGTCGCAACAGCCACGCCCGATTTTCGAAAATCGCTGAACCTTGAGGATGCGCTTCTGGAGGAAGTGTTGGTCGCCCATTCCATGAATGGGGAGGCACTTCCCATGCTGAACGGTTTTCCGCTTCGCCTCGTTGTACCTGGATGGTATGCGACCTATTGGGTGAAGATGCTGAATGACATTGAAGTGTTGAATCAGGCGGATCAAAATTTTTGGACGACACATGCCTATCGCCTGCCGGCTGATCCTTGCCACTGCGTGCAACCAGGAGAAGCCTTAACGGGTACCGTTCCGATTGGCAAAATGACCGTTCGCTCCTTTATCACAAACCTGGAAAATGATCGAACCATACCAGGAGGGAAACCTTGCACCATTAAAGGCATTACCTTTGACCAGGGGTATGGCATTGATCGCGTATTGTTCTCCGTGGATGGAGGCCAACAATGGCAATCCGCTCAATTAGGAAAGGATTATGGGGATTTCAGCTTCCGACCATGGGAAGCGAAATTTATACCGGAGCCTGGCAGTTCTTATGCACTTCAGTCATTGGCCATCAATCGGATTGGAGAATCACAGCGGTTCAGCGCCCGATGGAATCCGAGTGGATATCTCCGTAATGTGATCGAAACGGTGAATGTTCATACAACCTAAGGCCAGCCCATGATTCTTTTTCGCATTCTCCTTTTTGTGTCTTTGGGTGTCACCGGATTAGCTTGGGGACTTCCGGCCAGAGGCGATGACCAAGAACGCGTATCCATTCTCGATCTTCCTCCTGACCCGATTTCGTTTCAAGCGGGTCCGGGGAGTGATATCGCCAACAGTTACTGTTTGATTTGTCACTCGGCAGAGTATGTGTACATGCAGCCGCCTCATCTCCGTGACCAATGGATGGAAATCGTGAACAAAATGAAAACAACGTTTGGGTGTCCAATCCCTGATGAGCAGATTTCTCGCTTGGTCGATTATTTGATCAGTCAAAATTCCATCCAACCTTCACCTGGAGGTACTCCTGTTCAACAAGAGGTCCAGAATGAAATTGCCGGCGAAGCGCTCAATCACCCTGGCGATCCCCAAAAAGGGAAAACCCTCTATGAACAATATTGTCTCAATTGCCATGGGGCAGGCGGCAAAGGAGATGGGCCGATTGGACAGTCTCTCATTCCTCCAGCGGCCAACCTCACCTTACTGGGCAAGAAATCGGACAAAGCCATTCTTGATACGATTCGAAACGGGCGTCCCGGAACAGCCATGCCTTCCTGGAAGAATGAACCGAATCAATCAGACATGAATGACCTTCTTGTTTTTCTTCGAACATTATCTCAATAAAACCGATGAATCTTGCTCGCCTTACCAATCAGCTACCCCATCGGCAACGCAATATATTGCTCAGATTTCCCCACTCACACGAGTATTTCCCCTTCATGGATCCATAAATCATGAACAATACGTCGAAAACATATTGACGGTTGTTGTCATAAAATCTCTCACGTTTCCCCACCCATGTCTGTTAGCTCACATTTAGCCAATTTTGGGACTTACCCGATGCGCCAAGTTAAAATCGTTGCCACGATTGGCCCTGCGACTTCCTCCCCCGAAATTTTGAAACGACTCCTGAATGCCGGGATCAATGTCGCCAGATTCAATATGTCTCATGGAACCGCCGATTGGCACAGGACAACGATTCAACGCCTTCGTCACCTTGCTCTTGAGGAAAAGACTCCACTCGCCATCCTCGTAGATTTGGCAGGTCCCAAAATCCGCGTCGGGGTCATCCCGGGCCAAGGAACCCTATTGCAGCAAGGCCGGAATATCGCACTGGTGACGAAACCAGGCTTCCAACATCAACTCTCAAGCCAAAACGACTGGCGTGATGAGCTGCCGGTCAATCTTTCCCATTTCCCGGATCGAATGGAAATCGGTCAAATCGTGTTAATTGATGACGGGAACATTTCCCTCACCGTGGAAAGACAGGAAACGGAACGACTGATCTGCAAAATATTGGTTGGAGGGAAGGTCACCTCACATAAAGGTGTAAATTTCCCTGGCCTCCCGCTCGACATTCCGGGGTTTACGGAGAAAGACGCGGATGATCTTCAAGTGGCCATTGATGGTCAAGCCGATTATGTCGCCCTCTCCTTTGTTCGAAGTCCGCAGGATATTCAAACACTCCAAATGGCTCTGGCCGATCGATCAATGCTAATTCCCGTCATTGCTAAAATCGAAAGGCCTGAAGCCCTGACATGCCTTGATGAAATACTTGATGTGGCAGATGGGGTGATGATTGCCAGAGGGGACCTGGCTTTGGAGATAAGCCCCGAAGAAGTCCCGCTTCTGCAAAAGCAAATCATCGCACAGGCCAATCGTATGGGAAAGCCCGTGATCACAGCCACGCAAATGCTGGAATCGATGACTCGAAATCCATCTCCCACTCGCGCCGAAGCTTCAGATGTGGCGAACGCGGTGCTGGACGGAACGGATGCCGTCATGTTGTCGGCCGAAACGTCGACGGGGAACTTTCCAATCGAATCGGTCCAGGTCATGGATAGGATTATTCGACAAACAGAAAAAGAAATTTTTCGCCAACGCCAAAAATTTGATTCGACAAACAGGACCGTACGTTCTACTCCCGAATCGGTCTGTGAGGCTGCCGTCTCTCTTGCAACATCTATTGACGCCCAAGCCATTATGGTATTCACCGAGTCTGGCCATACAGCCATGTTATTGGCCCGCAATCGACCGACGGTCAAGATTTTTGCGCTGACTCCCTCCCAAACCGTCACCCGTCAATTGGCTTTAGTGTGGGGCGTTGTCTCATGTGTCTTTCCTCAAATTGATGACACCGATGAACGAATCAAGGCCGCCCAGGATCATTTAAAAACACTAGGCCTCCTTCAAGAAGGCCGGCTCATTGTCATCGTCACCGGGGAACGATTGGGGCAGTCCTTCGGAACCAATATCATCAAAGCCCATTTGGTCGTGTAAATTCCTACAAGGAGAGCATTAGAAAGCATGTCCATCAAAATCATTATTGTCGGAGGGGTGGCCGGCGGGGCGAGCGCGGCCGCCAAGGCACGCCGAACCAACGAAGCTGCAGACATCGTGATGTTTGAAAAAGGGCCGTATGTGTCCTTTGCCAACTGTGGCCTCCCGTACTATATCGGAGAGACCATTCAGGATCGTGATGACCTTCTGCTTCAAACTCCAGAGCGGTTTTGGAAACGATTCAGGGTTCAGGTCCACGTCTTACACGAAGTCCTCAAAATTGATCGACCCGCTAAATGCGTCCATGTGAAAAATTTGATGACTCAGGAGATCACCTCCCACCCCTATGACACATTGATTTTGGCTCCTGGCGCGGGGGCCATCGTACCCGACCTACCCGGCATTCATGCCAAAAACATCTTTACAGTCAAAACCGTACCAGATTCCGACGCCATCAAGGCCTATCTGAAAAATTATCCCACTCAACAAGCGCTAATCATTGGTGGGGGATTTATTGGACTGGAAACGGCTGAGGCCCTGAAAAACCGAGGCCGGACGGTGACGATCGTGGAAAAGGCTCCTCAAATCCTTCCTCCATTTGATCCTGATATGGCCAAATTCGTGGCTGCTCACTTACAAGAGAAACATGTGGAGATCATTGTCGGCGATGGGATTAAAAGTTTTCATCCAATTGGCGAGTTGGCGAAAGAAGCCGAGTTGGAAAGCGGTATTCGGCTTCCCATGGACATAGCCATTCTCTCGATCGGAGTTCGTCCCGAATTACAGCTGGCCAGAGAGGCCGGACTCGCCATAGGTGATTCGGGCGGGATTTCGGTCAATGACCACCAGCAAACCTCGGATCCCGATATTTATGCCGCAGGGGACGCGGTGGAAACCAGGCACTTGGTGACCGGCAAGCGAACCCGGATTCCTCTAGCCGGACCCGCGAATAAACAGGGGCGGGTTGCCGGAGCCAATGCTGCCGGTGGAGATTTACGATTTCACGGAGCACTCGGAACAGCCATTGTTGAGAGCATGGGCCTCACGGCCGCCAAAACAGGGCTCACTGAACAGGAAGCTAAAATTCACGGCTTGAAGTATTTCGTCTCACTCACCCACCCCTTAGACCATGCGGGTTACTACCCCGGAGCTGCAGCTCTGCATATGAAATTGGTGGTGGAGCAGGAAACCGGAAGACTGCTCGGAGCTCAAATCGTCGGGGAGCAGGGAGTTGATAAGCGCATTGACATCCTAGCTACCGCGTTACACGGCAAGATGAGGGTCCAAGAATTAGAACAATTGGATTTGGCCTATGCCCCGCAGTTTAACTCAGCCAAAGGCCCGGTTATCATGGCTGGCTTTGTCGCAGCCAATACCTTACGAGGAGAAGTGAAAACGATTACCGGAGAGGAATTACAAAAGAAATTGGCGATGAACCCTTCTCTTCAATTATTAGATGTCCGAACCCCTGCCGAATACCAGAAAACGCATCTTCCACAAGCCCGTCTCGTGCCCGTGGATGATTTGAGAGACCACCTATCGGAACTCGATCCCTCCCAAGAAACGGTCGTCTATTGCCATGTGGGCTTACGCGGCTATCTCGCAGCACGCATTCTCCTTCAACATGGTTTCACCAACGTTTTTAACCTCACCGGCGGCTATTTGAGTTTTCAGGGAAAATAGATAATCATGCCGCATTTATTCCTGTGAAAATTTTGTTTCCTTACTTTGTTAATCTCTTTAACTGTTAAGAGTTAACATCTGGAAGATCCCTGCCAATAATTTTTAATTTTTCTCCTCTCTTCTACCAAAACTGCCCTAATTCTGGTGATTTTCCTTTTTATCGTGTTGGTACTCAAGATGGTGTTAATTTTGCTATGCTTCCTTATGAGGAGATTGGAACTTGCCTCTTTGGGGCAAAACACCTCAGAGGCTATCCTGAGAGTGAGGGGGGATTTTTCCTCACATCCAACAGAAAGACCATTTCCGAGAAAATTTCGCCTGAGATCCAATATAAGAATTTCACTCCTGTTTCCAACTGCGGAGGTTTTCACAATGAACCGTTTTTTACTCCTGGTCCCTAAACGGCCCTTGATGCTTTTCGCTTTCGCCTTGAGTGTTTTCGTCCCTTTTGTATTCCCAGCTTCTCTCTTGGCCTCTGATGGGCAAGAGGCGGAGTCGCTCATTAAAACGAACTGCTCCACGTGTCATAAGTTCCAAGGAGAGGGGGAGAGCCGGTTCAATTTGAAAGCTCCGGATCTAATGTGGGGTGGCAGCAAGTATCAACGGGATTGGCTGATTCGATGGCTGACAGGGAAAGAACCGATGCTGTATGCCAAGAATTATCGTTGGGATCAAGGGCAAGAGCCGGATGTGCACATTGCCGTGACGCCCGCGCAGGCGAATGCCCTCGCCGATTATTTTGAAAACCATTTTGTTGATCCCCGGGTGACCGTCGGCGCCTTTGATCTGACAAAAGTCACCAAAAAAGATGGGGAGGTTGGGGCGTTCATTTTTAAGGAACATGCATGCATCGGTTGCCACACGATTGAAGAAAACGGGCAACTCTTGGGCGGCCCGCAAAGCGCCAATTTAGCCGATTCGGGAAACCGCTATAATGCTGATTGGTTGTTCCGCTTTGGCATCAATCCCCAAGATTTCACGCCCCATAGCGGAGAGTTTTTAGCAGATGCCACCGAGCCACAACTGCGAAGCGTGATTGGGTACTTGATGACCCTGGGGGTGAAAGATTTCACGTACTACGAACCCTGGATAAGCACTGAATTTTCCCAACCCAGTGCGGACCGAGGGAAACTGATTTATAAAGAATACTGCTCACAATGTCATGGCCCGGAAGGCAAAGGGGATGGTCCGGCGGCATCGGGCTTAAATCCCAAGCCCGCTATCCATGCCAACATCGCTTTTGATCAGCTCCCCATGGACTACCTCTACAACGTGGTCAATCACGGAGGGCGTAGCGTCGGGAAATCCCCCTCAATGCCCTATTGGGGCCTTACCATCGGACAACAGGGTGTAGCGGATGTGATTGCCTTTTTACGAACCACATTTAAGGGTGCACCTCCATCTATCATGAGCGGGACTCCTGGGGCGGGTCCGTCGGGTGTTTGCCCACAGCCACGCAAGACCCCGAATGCCCCTGCAGATTTCCGGAAGATGGTGAATCCGCTCCAGGCAAGCAACGCCAATGTGAATGCCGGGAAAAAACTGTTCCATGAAACAGCCCAACCCTTGGCCTGCAAACAATGCCATGGCGAAAAAGGTGATGGGCGAGGGCCATTAGGTGGTGGGTTAGTTCCGCCCCCTCGCAACTTCACCTGTGGTCAGACGATGAGCAATCTTCCTGACGGCCAATTGTTCTGGGTTATCAAGAATGGCTCACCTGGAACCGGTATGATGGCCTTCACTGGATTGCCTGACGAACAGGTATGGCAACTCATTCAATACATCCGGACTTTGGCTCAATAAACGGAGAGTGGCCTGAAATTCACGTGAGATCTCGACATTCATTATTATCCCGAGAGCCGGGGACTTGTTTCCCTGTTCTCGGGGACTCAGCATAAAAACACCATGCCAGACTTTCCTAAGAATTTCGATCGAGATGCCCAGTTGGCGCACTTCACCATCCTGAATGCCCCTGATGCTATTTTCTGGGTCGACAAAGAGGGCCGATGCCATCGGGCCAATTCGGTGGCCAGCCAGTTATTAGGATATTCTTCCGAGAAAATGGAAGGTATGGCGGTCCATGCCTTTTGCCCGAGCTTGCCATCTGAGGCATGGCCAGACCGTTGGGAACACCTCAAAACCGGAGACCTCCATAATTTTGAATCCACCCTCAAAAGTAAGTCAGGAGAGCTTATTCCTGTCCAGGTTTCCTGTAAAAATTTTTCCTTTGAAGGGCAGGATTATATTTGCGCGTTCGTCCGGGATGAACGTGAACGCCACCTGGCTCGTCAGACCATTCAAAGTCTGGAACGGCAAAACGCACTCATCCTAGAAGCCGCGGGAGAAGGGATCATGGGATTGAATTTGGAGGGGAAGACGACTTTTGTCAACCCTACCGCCGCGTCCATACTGGGCTATGACCCGCAGGAATTGATCGGACGGTTTAGTCATTCCCTCTGGCATCATACTAAAGCTGATGGTAGTCCCTACCCCAAAGAAGACTGCCCCATTTATGGGGCGTATAAAGATGGACAGGTTCATCATGGCGACACAGAAGTATTCTGGCGTAAAGATGGCACGAGTTTTCCGGCCGAATATACCAGCACCCCGATGAGGGATGAGCAAGGAACTCTTGTTGGCGCCGTGGTGACATTTCGAGATATCTCCGAACGTAAAGCGGCCGAACGCGCCATCACGGAACTTCGCCTGCATACCGAGCGAATTCTCACTGCCGCCGGGGAAGGCATTTTTGGTCTTGACCTGAATGGGCAACATACCTTTGTTAACCCCGCCGCCGCCACCCTGTTGGGCTATGACCTGCAGGAATTAATTGGACAACCAAGCCATTCCCTCTGGCATCACACCAAGGCTGATGGCAGCTCTTACCCCAAAGAAGAATGTCCCATTTATGGAGCGTACAAGGACGGTCTGGTCCATCAGGGAGATGATGAGATGTTCTGGAGAAAGGATGGGACAAGCTTTCCGGCTCAGTATACTAGTACCCCAATTTGGGATGACCAAGGGAATTTAGCGGGAGCCGTGGTCACGTTTCAGGACATCACAGAGAAGAAACGTATGGCCACTCAGTTATTGGAGGAAGCCAAATTGGCGGAGGTCACACGAGTCCTTGGAGATATCGGGCACGATATTAAAAATATGTTGATGCCTGTGCTGTCGGGTGCAGATTTGTTAAAGGATGAATTGGACGAACAATTCCCCACCTTAATCCGAGAAAAGGCTAAAGGTGCGGAGACTAGTTATGCCAACAGTCTGGACCTGATACGAATGATCGTCACCAATGCCCGACGCATTCAGGACCGTGTGCGGGAAATTGCAGATGCCGTAAAAGGTGTCACCAGTCCTCCACATTTCACACCCTGTCGCATTGAAGTTATTGTGGATGGCGTGCTCGACACTCTTCGCACATACGCCGCAGAAAAAGGCATTACCCTCTTGACCGATGGGCTTGATGCCCTGCCTGTTATCGATGCAGATGAACGTCGATTATTCAATGCCTTTTACAATCTCATCAACAATGCCGTCCCCGAAGTGCCCCGTGGAGGATCAGTCACCGTCAGCGGATCTCCGGGACCGCGTCCCGAGACGGTAGAGTTAGCTGTGGCCGATACCGGGAGAGGAATGCCGCCTGAAGTTCGAGATCGCCTCTTTACTACTCGGGCCATTAGCACCAAAAAAGAAGGAACTGGCCTCGGTACCAAAATCGTCAAAGATGCCATCGATCTCCATCGCGGTCACATCACGGTAGAAAGTGAGGAAGGCTGCGGAACAATTTTTCGTCTGGTCCTTCCCGTATCTCAAATCGGAGCATCTCGGTCATCAGGGCCTGAAGACACCTAATAGAAGCGTGGAATATTATGTATTCCTCAGGCCTTGCCGAAAAAGCCAACCCCTTGATCCGAATGAGTCTCCCCGAATGCTTTCCAGATAATTTTTGTGTGTGGCGCTCATGCGGTGAGAACCACAAGTACATGCTTCCCATTTCGACAATTTCAGTTTGTTTCTTTGTTCTCACTCTCTCAAATGGCGAATCTATTTCCGGTAGCCCCAAACCTTTGGTTCAAGGAATGTCCTTTGATCAGGGTTGCGGGATTGATTATGTGTTGTATTCGTGAGACGAGGGCACTCACTGGGATGCTATGACGTAATGAAAGGGTTAGAGGGATTGCAATTTTTTTTCGTGGGAAATTCGAGTGCTCTTCCGCTGTCGGATTAACAGACTCTCGATAACCTCTTTCCTGAGTTCCCATCGCCTTGTCTCCTGATCCACTTTCTCCTACAATATTCTTCATTATCCCCCTCCTCTATTCATAATTTTTCTCATTCCAGGAGGTATGTATGAAAAACGCATCTTCAGTATTGATTATCGGTTTAGCCATGTTCAGTTTGACAGGTTGTGGGACTGGTGGGAATATTGGACTTGGGGCGCTCGGTGGGGCCGCTGCTGGTGCCGGCGGGTATGAGTTACACTTGAATAACCAGAAAAATCAGGTCGAACAAGATTTCAAAGATGGGAAAATCGATGAAAAGGAGCGGGACGTTCGCATTGATCAGATTAAGCGGGATTCGTTACTTCAATGAGGAAGGAACTTTCCCCCTTTCTGTCTTTCTAGGGTAATCTAAGGAAAGAGGGGCATTCTCCTCCTCCCTTCTTTCCTAATCATGCTTTTTGCGACAGTTCGTTGCCGTCCACGATGGCTGCATGCGCTCCGTGCTGCTTAAAAAGTGTCCTCAGATTGTGACGGCTCAGACATTATTCTTTCACCTTTTCTTTCTACCTTTTCCATCTGGCATCTGAGCTTCTAATGGACTTCCACTATTTGTTGGCGCTTCTGTCTGGTGGACTCGTCGGTCTGTTATTGGGCACTACAGGGGGAGGCGGATCGTTAGTGGCCATTCCCTTATTGGTCTATGTGGTCGGCGTACCGGTACAAAATGCCACGGCCATGTCGCTTATCGTCGTGGGGTATTCCTCACTCTTTGGGGCATGGAAGGAAAGCCGGCAGCAGCGGGTTCATGTTGTCTCCGCCATTTTGTTTAGCCTGACTGGTATGATCGGGGCGTGGGTTGGCGCTCATGGACAGCAGCTTGTTCCGGAAACCTTGGTCCTTTTTTTATTTGGCAATCTTCTCCTGTTTATCAGCGTGTGGACGTTTTGGAAAAATAATGAAGGAGAACACAACGACATCCCGAGCGGGTGCGCAAAAGAATTTTCGGGGCGTTGTGCATTGAAAGCCTTGGCCTTCGGATGGGGAGTGGGCCTGTTGACCGGATTTTTTGGGGTTGGAGGAGGGTTTCTCATTGTTCCCGCCCTGATGTTTCTCATGGGGTTTCCCATTCGTTTAGCTATAGGAACGTCGCTTTTCATCATCGCCCTTATTTCCATTGGCGGTGTGGTCGGCCATTTAAAGGTGGCGCACCTGGATGTGGTGTTAACGGGATTGTTGTTACTCGGCAGCCTTCTCGGATTGATCTTTGGGGCACAAGTGACTCGATCCATTCCTGCTCATCATCTGAGACGGGGAGTGGCCATCTTAATAGGTGTGATCGGGGTGTTATTGGTCGTGGCCAATGGCTGGCATCTCCTGTGAGTTTTTAATAACCGCCCACGACGAAACGTATGACTTTGGTGGGCGCTCAGAACAGGTGGGGTACGTCAGGAGGAAGCCGCATCCTCCGAAACCTGTTTGAATAATAACATCACGTCGCCCTCTTCCAGCATGTGGTTTTTTTGAAATTCCCAGGGGGAAATAATCGTTCCTTGCCGATACACTCGAAGAAGCACATCCGGCTGTAAATCTAGCGCCGACTTTCCGACGTCCTGTTTCTCCACTGTTCGCTCCTCAATATTAACCTTTCCGCCAGCTGTTAAGAAATCTTCTAAATAATCCGCTAAATATTGCTGATCCACCGCAGCCGCTAACATATATCCGCCATAAGTCGCCGGGGAAATAATGGTTTGCGCCCCGCCTTGACGAAACAGTTTGACGTTTTCTTCTTCCTTCGCACTGACAATCACCCGGCAACGTGAATTCAGATTACGGACGGTTAACAAAATGAGGGCATTGGTATCGTCCCGTCCGGCGGCAATAATGACGGCTTTGGCTTCATTGAGGAATGCCCCATACTTCAACAGTCCTTCCTGAGTTGCATCGCCTCTCAAAGCCACGACGCCCAATTCTCCCGCAATACGTACTCGTTCCTCGCCAGGATCGATGACCAGAATATGGTCAGGGTTCGTGCCCTTGGCGAGCAGTTCTTTGACGGTCGAGTACCCGGTATGACCGAATCCGCAGATGACGACATGGTGAACAAGATGCCTTTGGAGTTTTGCCATGCGAAATACCTCGGTAAATTGTCTGAACGCCAATTGATAGGCAGTTCCTAAAAAAATCACCCAAATAAAGATGCGGACCGGCGTGACCACTAACGCATCAATCAGTCGCGCCCGTGTGGAGACCGGCACAATATCCCCATAGCCGACTGTCGTAACCGTGACCATCGTAAAATAGATCACATCTGAAAATGAGATTTCTCCATCAATTTGATCCCTGAGACCCTCTCGATCCACCCAGAGTATCCCTGTCAATAAACAAAATAGTATTCCTACCAATACGATTCGGCTCAGAAGCGTGCGAAACGGATCAAGATCAGTTGGCATGTAGACCACCCGCCTAAAAAAGAGACGGGAGGCCTTTCGGGAAGAATGGGTTCGGAATGAGAATGCCATGTATTTCCCTCGTCCCTTTTCGAGAACCCGTTAACCTTGTCCCGTTAAGGGCCAAACAAAGACTAAGAGCGGAAGCGAGACCAGGAGGATTAATAGTTCTAAAGGCAACCCCATACGCCAGTAGTCCCCAAATCGATACCCCCCTGGCCCCATCACCAACAAATTGTTTTGATGACCAATTGGTGTCAAAAACGCACAAGATGCCCCGATAGCCACCGCCATGAGAAAGGGATCGGTATTGACACCCAGATGCTGAGCCACCGCCACGCTCAATGGGGCCATTACCAACGCCGTCGCCGCATTATTTAGGACAGCCGACAACGTCATCGTCAACAACATAATTAGTCCCAGAAGTATAATGGGAGGAAATCCTTCTGCCATACTCACCATGAACTGAGCCAACACGGCAGTGGCTCCACTTTGCTCAAGTGCTTGCCCGATAGGAATCATGGATCCTAACAATACAAGGACAGGCCAATCGACAGCCTGATAGACATCCCTCGGAGAAACAATGCTCAACAGTACCATCACCAATGCGGCACACATTAACGCAATTGGCAATGTCGCCAATCCGGCCATACCGCTGCCAAGGGCCATGGCGAATAGCCCTACAGCTAGCCACGCCTGTCCGGGCTTTCCCAACTGAAGTCCTCGCTCCGCCAAGGGAAGGCATCCAAGCTGTCCAATCACTTCCAACACCCGTTCTTTTTCTCCCTGCAACAGGAGCACATCACCGGCTTTGAACCGAAATTCCCTCAGCCTGCCACGGTAAGGAGTGCCTTGACGAGATGCCCCTAACAAGTTAATCCCGAACCGGCTTCGCAGCTTCAGAGAACCCGCCAGCCGCCCAACCAACCAAGAACGATCAGGAGGCACCACGGCCTCCAACAACATATCTTCATCCTTACCCGGGGATTGCTTTTGATCAGGATTCGGAATTTCTTCCTTTGGTTGGGTTCCCGTTAACTTTAAGCCCAATGTGGACACAAATTTATTAATGCCTTGTGGTCCCGCCTCGAGGATGAGGACATCGCCGACTTGAATGTGTTCCCTCCAAGCCGCCCCCCGAATAGATTGGTCACCCCGCACGAGTCCAATAATTAAGGCGTCGGAATCCTCAGTGGCCATTTCCAGTTCTGACAGGGACTTTCCTATTGCCTTAGAATTTTCAGGCACTTCAACTTCTGTTAAATATTCCTGGATATGAAACAGGTCTTGTGGAGCATTTTGAGATCGTCGAGCAATGGGAATGAGGCGCCAACCCACTAGTGCCACAAAGAGAATTCCCACCAGTGCCATGACTCCTCCCACAGGAGTGAAATCGAACATTCCGAATGGCTCGCCGGCAACTTCTGCGCGGTAATGGGCCACGATGATATTGGGAGGTGTCCCAATAAGGGTAACCATTCCACCCAAAATCGTTCCAAAAGCCAAGGGCATCAACACCACGGCCGGGGAACGTTTGGCGTCAACGGACGATTGAATAGCCACTGGCATCAGTAACGCCAAGGCGCCCACATTATTCATGACGGTCGAAATCAATCCACCCAGTGAGGATAAGACGGCCACATGAAGGGACGGGGAAGAAGACGTGGCAACCTTGACATAGCGCGTGAGAAATTCCACAGCCCCCGTGTTACTCAACCCACGACTGATAATCAACACAGCCGCCACGGTGACCACCGCAGGATGACCAAATCCTAAAAATGCCTCTTCGGAGGGAACGAATCCCAAAACTGTGCAGAGGAGCAAGGCACTGAGGGCAACCAAATCGTAGCGCCATCGTTCCCAGATAAAGAACACTAACAGGATTCCCATTAGGCCCAGGAAAAAGAGGTGGTCACTGTTCACAAACGGGAAGAATCCTTTTTTCAGGGCATAGATGATGTGGTCGGGAAACGGAAGAAAATAGCAAACTACCCATTAAGACCAGACCATAAGAAAACTGTACTCTATTCCCTACTCAGGTCATTCAGGTCATATTGAAGCATCTTGGACCCTATAGTGTATCAATGTTGGGATTGGAATGTTACCAAAATTCCCATCCAGTCCTGTCTTGAGCGAGTCGAAACATGTACGGACTGGGTTGGAATGCTCAGTCAAAGACGTGAACACGGGCAAGCAGGTGGAATGCCATCTTGGAGATTTTTCACCATCCCCATATGGCATGTTCAGTAGGGAATTCAATCAAGAATGTCAGGCAAACTCAAGTAGTCACGCGTGAATAGTAGCAGATGAAAGAAGTGCGGAGATTCGAGGAAAGCGCCATGCCAGGGCTGTGTGATTAGGAAGAGTTTACTCCTAAACGAACCCGCTTCAGAAACGTCAGGAGAACCAAGAAAATAATCAAATTCTTGATAGGTCCTCGCCACAAAGCAGGATACGACTTTCATCCTGAATCATGATTTAATCGGTCCCTGGAAAAGGCTTTCTTCCCCAGGCACAACGGGGCTTGGAGTTTTTTCAGGCCGTCAAACGAGCAACAGGAGTCCGGGGGGCTCTCCGCAGCCGCTTACGAAATGGAATAACCTGCGCCTGAACGGGACCATCAGTGCGATGATGATTAATCACGGGGTCCATCAGGTTCCCGCACATAATACATCGATACGCTTTAATCCAGAGTTCTCCCATCCCTCCTTTAATGTCCAGACAATCATCAACCACCATAAGCCCATTACATCGTACACACTTCATAACTCTACCTCCTTTGAAAGCCTCCTGCTTCCCACTTTTCTCAACAGGTGAGTCAGTGCATCACGCGTGCCACGCACCACGTAGATCTCGAAAAAACACCAATTAATTGGGTGTGTATGATTGCGGAAAATGTAAGGGGATCACTAGACAATCGAATGAATTTTTGGAGTGTACAATATTTTGTGATAAAAAAATAGAGTAAACATACATTTTGTGGGTCCTAGAAACATTGACTGTTTTTTAGGCACCTTTTTGGCTTTGCAAGGTATTAATTTTAAGGACGTTCCTCTAACCCTATTTCTCTTCCCTTCGCCTATCAGTTCAAAGAAAACTGTGGTGAGATTTGGCAGGCTGGTGGAGATTTTGACAGGATCATTTATGGCGCTGGCTGCAGACCTGGTCCAACAGGCAGACCCTTTGTTTTGAATATGAGAACGTCGAAGGCACTCCCCAAACCCGCTGGCCTGGTCAACACATCAATCTCTTCTTGATCAGACTCCCTATCACCGGTAGATCCCTTGTAAGCCTGAATCCCAAGATTTCGCAGCCATGTTCCTTGCGGCACAGGACCCTCTACCTCAAAACCTATCTCTTCTGCGATGAAACATGCGGCGGTATAATCCACATCAGCTGTCAAATCTTGTTGCCCCACAGCAAAAAACGGGTCATACACTTGTTGCTGGTGATAGTAAGAACGAAGGGTCCCATTTCGATGCCGGTGTGAATATAAATTTGACGCGCTGTCACCGTAATCGACAAAAATCACATACCCTGGCTCCACAACCTTCCCTATGCTTTGGAGAAAGGTTTTCAACTCCAAACAAATTTCTGCGACTTGCCCTCGCCCAAGCTGCACCCTTTCGCCCTTTAGCCGATCGGCTAATTCAACAGTTGAAAGGAAACTCGGTTGTTCACAAAACTCCCCATTTTCATCAAGATCCACATATAATTCTACAACTTCCTTATGGCCCATCCCCATCACTCGATGAACGGGCAACGCATCAAGCACTTCGTTCCCGAAGACAAATGTCGGCCTTGGGGATAGACGGTCGATATTTTGGATTGCATGCAATCCTCTTTGTTTTTGATTGGCTCGCAACCCAGGGCTTGGGTCAAGGACTACGTACTCATGAGTGTTTTCAAGACAAGAAATAATACTGTTCCCCAACTGGCCAGTTCCTCCACCTAATTCCAAAATCCGGAGCGGAAAACCTATTGCCTTCTCTGCATAATTGATGGCTTGGGCTATGGCATATCCAAAAGCTTGGAATCTTGCATTGGTGTCAAACGGCCCATCAGGACTCCCAATTTTTGGTCCCTTTGCATAAAATCCCATGGTTTCATCATATAAGGCCGCAGACATAAAATCCCTGAAGGTCATTGGCCCTTGCGATCGAATTTTGTCCTTCAAAACATTGCCAAGTTCCGTATCAATCCGGTTCAAGGCAAGCCTAGCCTAATTCGTTGATGGCAAAATTGAAAAAGAACAGTGAGATGAAGCATGGACAAGTCCTGAAAAAATATGCGGGGAGTAAAGAGCCACACAAAAAAAGGGTGCCATTTCTGGCACCCTTTTTCTAAGTATTCAAACTGCAAAAAGGAAACTACTTAATTACAGTCGATTTGGCCCCGGCCGGATTCGGGTTGGTTTTGTTGAGCGGGCCTTCAACTTCTGGTAAACGACCGGCACCACCCGATTTAAGGATCCGTCCACGATTAGGATCATTAACATCATTCATAGCAGCTTTGCTGCCAAATCCTTGAGAAGACAACAGACTCTTCTCTCCTCCTGCATTCGTTTGGCCAGGATCATTGGCGGTAGCTTGACCCGTCACTGGAGACTTCCCAGCAGCCGGATACCCTGGGTGAGCTGGCAACAACCCTGGATTGGCAAAGGCCATTGATAGGGCGAAGGTGCTAGCACCCACCGTTCCAAGAAAAATTCCAATCCCTTTCATAAGACCGCTCCTTTGTTGGTTATGACTGGTTAACAATAGAAAATGGTCTGGATATACGCCTATCTCGCCTGCTCTTCAAATTGAAACCGCGATCTTATTCAGATTAGCCGGTAGTGTCAAGCTTACCTAACCAAAATGGCTAAAAATGCGTAATGAAGTCATTTCAGATGCTTCCCCTAGTTCAATTAACTGGACGGCGAGGCCGATATGGAGTTCTTGGCCGTGGGGCCGGCATGAGAATGGTGACGGTCGTTCCTTTTTCTGGCTCACTAGCGATACTGATCTGCCCCTGGTGTTCCTCAACAACTTTTTTCACGGTCGCCAAACCCAACCCGGTCCCTGATCGCTTTGTGGTGAAATAGGGTTCAAACACTTTATCCACAAATTCGGCCGGAATGGGAACACCATCGTTGGCAATAATTACCTGAAGTTCCGGCTTGCGAGCTCTGGTGAGCATAACTTCCACCCGCAAATGCCCTCCTGGAGACATAGCTTCAATAGCATTTTTGAAAATACACAGAAATACATGCTGCATTTTCACTTCGTCCCACCGGACTTGGGCCAACCGAGCCGGCACCTTCTTGATAACCTCAATGCGATTCACGCGTAGGTCAGTCGAAACCAACGAAAAGGCCTTATCCAATAAATCCTGAACCCGGCACATCTTTCGATCAAGTTCTAACGGTTTGGCAAAGTCCAGAATTTCATTTAATACTGTTTCGATACGAATCATATCCCGCATGGCATTTTCCACCCGGGTTTGCGAATCGAAATCAAGGTCGGCGTCGGTCGTAATTTCTTCTAGCTGAGCCCTGATAAACCCAATAGGTTCGCGGATTTCTGTGGCCAGGAACGAGCTCACTTCATGCAGGGCGACACGCCGCTCTTCTTTGCGCACATCCCCCCCTTCCGGAGGAGCGGCAATCACCTGCCCTTTGAGAGCTGGCTGTTCCGGTTGAATCGGAGCGGAATCCATGACGGAGAGGTGACACGACGGGTCTTCAAACAATTCCACCAATTTGGTCGTGACGGCCTCGAGGCTTTTGGAATCGCTACCAATTTGATCAAAATTATTAGGAGTTTTTGACGCTAACGTGACCGTACCCGCCACTCGCCCCCTGACGTAAAAAGGCACCACAATAGTCGACGCAAATCGTTCACGATACAGCTGTTTATAGTCGTGAAACCGCCCTTGGGTCGAGGCCAAATTATTGTCACAGCGTGGCTTTCGATGACGGACAGACCACCCGGAAGCCGAATCATCCAAAGAGAGAAGCTGGCCTGGGCTGACATCCCGTTTCTGAGTTCCGAATACACCCAACACTTCTAGTGTCGCGGCAAGAGGGTCATAAATGCTGACCCATCCCCGATCAAAAGATAATTCCCCATCCACTTCTGTCAAAATGCTCCCTATCCGCTCTTGAACATCCGCATTCGAATAGGTTCGAGCCGCAGGCGCATGCCCCTCTTCCCCAGCCACTGCCACTGCCAAAGGTTCATGCGCCACTAATGGCTTGCTCAAAATGAGCGAGGAGCCAAAGAGTCCTGCTTTCTTTAATTCTGTAGAAATATGCGTGACATTGGCTGAGAGAGTCGTCTTTTCTCGTTTGGTCAGCGTGCCATTTTCTCGCCTGGCCAGCACCAGCGTGCCATACACTCGACCGCCAAACTTTAAAGGAATGACCAACGCGACTTTGCTTCCCGGAGTCACCATGCGAATTCGGAGCACGCTCTCCAGTTCCGCGCCCGTTCCATTACGGATAGTGACACTTTGCAAGTCCTCTATCGACAGCGCACGTAGAATCGCGCGGATTTCTCTGGGAGAAAATCCTCGGGAGACCTGCTCGACTAATGGTCCGCCATCATGCGTCATGATCGCGACCAAGACCGCTTCCATCCCAACCTCATTGACCACAGAGGTCAGAATCTTTTGAAGCGTACTTTGTTGCTTGGTGGCTAATGTGGATTCAAGACGATTGGCCATGCATGCGTTTCCTCTCCAGAATATTTGCGCACAGTGATTGTCAGGTATGCCTTATGGATACAGAGGAAGGGTTCTTTGCCAATCCCTCGATATATTCGTGGACCTCTCATCAAAGCCACGATGAGACATCCAAGGAGTAGTTTCGTTAATTAATATGTCGAATTTTTCGACCGTGTGAAGAATGCGTGACAATTTCTATTCGGCCTTGCTCAGAAATCCAGAGATTTAATACTCCACTGACCAAACTAATGATAAGCGCGCCCCCCACCGCCGGCCAAAATCCGGAGACAATGAAGCCTTTAACCAGGATCGATACCAGATAGAGGAGGAATCCATTAATGAGAACCATGAATAGCCCTAATGTTACAAGAATAAACGGAGCCGAAAGCAGATAGAGAACGGGGCGGATGATGGCGTTAAGAAATGCAAGGATGACCACTGCCGCGATCCCGGAAGCGACCCCGGTGATTTCAATGCCAGGGATCACCTGGCTTGCCAATAACACGGCGAACCCGGTGATCGCACATCGAATAAAAAATCCCTTCATGGCTGCATCATACCGACCCTGCGGTCGTGGCCTCAAGCCTTAAGCCCCCATGATATCGGAGGCCTCTTTGGGAAAAGGTTTCTCCCCTCAAGGTTCGTCAATTCTGGAATAGGACCATCCTCGCCACAATGTACAGAGAAGAACCGCGGTGAGCGGGATGAGAATAAAGCAACCCACCATGCCCATCAGCATTTCACCGATCCAAAAGGTCATACTCAAGCTAAAGGCCAGAACACCGTAATAGAGGCCAATACCCAGGAGCAACTCCCATTTCACGACCTTCGAAATTTTTTCCGGCGCCATCCTTGCGACTAGCATCGGTTTGTTTTTCGACTCCTCTTTTCCGGCGCCGGAATTCTCTATTGGGACCAACCAGGGGGGGAGGACACAGACATGCCACGGGGGGAGCGAAGCTGTGGGGGAGTGGCCGTGGAGCATCCTAGCGAGCTTCGGAGACACTTTCGTGGTCGGCGAGTCCGTCGAGACACACATCTCCCCCCCCCACCCGGCAAGCAGGACATCCCAGTCCGAAACACGCAGAAGCTCGGTCCAGTGATCCAGATCGCAGGAATGACCACAGTCCACGAGCCCCCCACACCCGGCCTGTTCAGCCTCGGCCTGATTGGACTCGGACTCGCCGCACGACAACGTCAGGCGCGCTGACCGCAACCGCACAACTTGAGCGGCACAGCGGGGGCTCCTAGGAGCCGCCGTTTTATTTCCTTCTGCCCCCAGCCGCTGTCCATACCCGCCCACGGTACTGAACGGCGGCCAAGGCTCAATCAGTAAAGCCAATTCCCGTCCGTCCTTTCCATTGTCCCCCTACCTTCAACCAATGTCGCCAAGCCGAGTCTACCGTCATGCCCAGATAGAGCAAAGCTGCTACGGGTAACACAACACCATAGGATGGAGGCAATGCGTATAGACGCAAGGTGGGTTGAAAGGTATACATCATGATAAGCCAAGCGAATACCGCCAGTCCTCCCGCCGGGGCATTTCCATGAAGAGGCCAGGTCAGGGTGACAAGTGGTGGTAACAGATAGACAAGGGCCAGACCGATGATCGTGCCCATCAGGATCAAAGGGGAATATCTCAGTTGCGTATAGGCGGTCCGTGTCACCATTTTCCAGATGTCAGCAAGCCCTACATAGGGTCGAATGCTGTGCTCCGAATCCGTAAGCCCTACCCAGATCTTTCCTATCCGCTTGATCTCTAAACCCAGGGCACAATCATCAATGACCTCACCGCGAATGACTGCTATCCCTCCTGCCTGTTTCAGCGCACGCTTCCTCACGAGGATGCAGCCCCCAGCTGCCCCTCCGACAGGTGAGTTGGGATTATTGATGAGCGGAAAGGGATATACCTGTTGAAAGAAATAGACGAATGGGGGAATCAGCAGCTTCTCCCAGGTGTTTTCACAGTGCAGTCGGACCATGAGCGACACAAGATCAAGCCCCTCGAATTCGGCTTTGGAAACCAGCTCACGCAGATTTCCCCGGCTGTGCTCAATGTCAGCATCTGTCAAATATCGATACGCGGCATCAGACCAATGATTCTCAGCGTACTGTAATCCGGTGTGGAGGGCCCACACCTTTCCCAGCCAGCCAGAGGGGCGATCTTCGGCTGCTTTCACTGTGAGGTGCGCTCGCGCTGGATGTTCGATAGCAAGCTGTCGTGCAATGTCGCCGGTACGGTCATCACTTTGATCATCCACCATCACAACGTGGAATTCACCTGGGTAATCTTGCTCTAAGAGGGAACGCAGCGTTCGTTCGATGACATCCGCTTCATTCCTAGCGGGAACCACGACGACGACAGTAGGCCATTGCGTGGTCTTGGGAGAAATTGGCTTATCCCTACCGAGTCGCTGATCGGCATACCAGAAGCGGCCATGCCCAAACAAGAGGTAGAGCCAGGCTGCCAAAGAGAAGGCTGTGAGCAAAAAGAGAGAGGATTCAAGAGGTAATAAATTTATGGGCCAAAAACTCATAGGGCCTTCAAATGCATAAAATTTATCAGACTATGAATCGTCAGATATAACTCATAAACCAGCATTTTGTCTGCTTTCCTTTAGTGTTTTCATATTAAAAAGTATTACAAACCGGGGATTGGGATCTGAGATAAGAGCCTCATTCCAACCAACGGTAGCCCGGGAGCGCGAGGAATCCGACGACAGCCCATCCCACAAAATTGGCGAGGGGAACACCAAAATACACAGCCTCCTATGGATACCCGTAAATTTTCCCCAAAAACCATCGTTCCCCTTGAAGAGCCACTGGATCGATTACGACATCTAAAAAGGTAAATAAGATCACGGTTAAGCCCACAACAGGCCACGAAGTCCGTAGCGTCTGATCAAATCGCCATCCATGTTGCCCGGCCTGCTTCGCAGGAGGTAGCACGAACACCAGGGCCAGTCAGTAGCTGGCAAACAATACAAAGGTGAAGGAGAGGGAATCCATGAAAGGGATATTAGAAAGGTGCAACTCTTGGCCTTGAGTTAACCTGGTATAAAAATACTCGCCAAAGAGAATCCCGATCCAGGTTGAGGCATATTCACAGATAAATCCCATAGCCCACGCGAGACCAAACAGCTGACCAGTCCGCCGCCACCCTAAGATTTTTTGCCCGCCATACTAAATGACCGCGAAAAAGGCAACAACATAGGGCCGGAGAAGGAGGGTGTTGGCAAATAGAAAAAATAATTCCAAAACTTGGCTTCGTCGATGGAGATGACTAAGACTTGAGAAGGAGTAATCAGGCGTATCCGTATTGACGAAACCACTCTACCGATTTTTTTAGAGCCGTTTCTACCGGGTTTTGGGGAAGAGCCAATTCCTGCCGCGCCTTCTTGCAATCATAATGCATGTGGTACTTGGCCATCCGCACCCCTTCTAAAGGAATTCGGGGGAGGCTGTGGGTCACCAGGTTGGCAATCCATTGATTCGCATGGGCCAGGGGAAGCACCAGCCGCCAAGGCAATCGAAGACGCGGGGCTGGCACTCCCGTTAGTCGACTGAGTATCTGAAAAATTTCTTTCAGTGTAAGATTCTGATTGCCCAGAATATACCGCTCACCCACCCGACCGCGCTCCATCGCCCGGACATGCCCTATGGCGATATCCTCAACATCCACTAGATTCATCCCGGTCTCAATATAGGCCAACATTCGGCCACGCAGAAAATCCACAATAATTTGCCCTGTTGGAGTAGGTTTGACGTCCCGCGCTCCCACCGGAGCCGTTGGATTCACAATAACCACGGGCAATCCCTGTTGAGCCATCCGGAGGACTTCTTGCTCGGCCAAGAACTTTGATCGCTTGTAATCGCCTGAAAGTTGGGCCAACGTTGGGAAGAGTGCTTCATTTCCAAGTCCCCCTTGATCAGGCAATCCAATCGCACCAACCGTACTGGTATAGACGATTCGTTGAACACCCGCCTCTACAGCTGCGCCTAGCAAATTTTTTGTGCCCTCGACATTGATGGCATAAAAGGTGGAGGGGTCCTGATCCCACAATGCATAATGCGCGGCAACATGATAGAGGCCTTGGCAGCCGGCAATGGCTTTCTTGAGTGACGGGGGATCCTGCAAATCTCCCTGAACGGTTTCGACCTGCACCCCTTCAAGATTTTTCAGGTCGCTGGTGGGCCGAACCAGTACACGGACCTCATCGCCCTTGGCAACGACCGCTCGTGTCACCGCCGCCCCGATGAAACCCGTAGCCCCTGTAATGAGTACTTTCATAAAAATCTGACGTTACCAAGGCGTTCAGCAACGATACAGCATGACACCCACCGACAAAACTGTTTCAAATTAGAAGGGGGGGGGAAATGGCGTAAAGTCATTTTCATTACCGAAGCGCCATACAACAGAGGCTCAAGACCGTCGCGCCATTATATAGGTGGCAATATGCCGTAAGGGATCGGCCTGGTTATCAAAAGTATTTAATCGCATTATCGCGCGCTGGACACATTCCTCTCCCAGTTGCCTGGCGCCTTCAACCCCAAAAAATGAAGGATAGGTCTGCTTCCCTCTTTTTTCATCCGCCCCTGCGTCCTTCCCCAATTCATCCCGGGTCCCCACCATGTCCAAGACATCATCGGCAATTTGAAAAGCCAGCCCAATATCCTCGGAATAGTCGGTTAAGCATTGCATTTGCTGAGTCGTGGCCTCGCCGATAATGCTGCCGATCCGGACCGCGGCTCGAATCAGACGCCCCGTTTTAAAGGTGTGGATTTGCTGGAGATGAGACAAATCAATCTCCTGGTTTTCGGCCTGGATATCCATCACCTGCCCGCCCACCATTCCCTGGTGACCAGAACCAATGGACAATTCCCGCACAATGCCTAACTGTTGAGCAGCCGAGAAACCATCGGTATCATCACCACGACTGCATAACTCAAACGCCATGGTCAACAACGCATCACCCGCCAAGATTGCCATACCATCGCCAAATACTTTGTGGTTGGTTAACCGGCCTCGCCGATAATCATCATCATCCATAGCCGGGAGATCATCATGAATAAGGGAATACGTATGAACAAACTCCAAAGAAGCGGCGAACGGCAACATGGCATCGCGGTCATATCCCAGAGCCTGGGCAGCGGCAATAGTCAAAATCGGACGAATGCGTTTGCCTCCACCCAGCAGGCTATACCGCATAGATTCGTACAGTTGTTGAGGATGGACCGAGGGCAATGGAACGCTCCGCTCCAAAAACTGTTCAACCCGTTGGCGCTGTCGGTCTAAATAGGCTTGAATGTTCACAAAGAAGCGAATATACGCTGTGGAAGGATAGAAAAAATCGTTGGTGACCCTATCAAAAGGATTTTTGGAGTGTCAAATTGCGAGCCTCAAGCATGGGGGCATACGTTCAGTAAACGGTTCCCCAGAGGTTTCCTCATTGTTTTCATTGGTGCCACTCAGTATACTTTTGCACCATGAGCATTCGAAATCGAGCCGGAGATTGGGAACCCCTGTTACTGGGGATCGAACCAGAAATGTGCGGCGTATGTCAGGAAGGCCTGTACCGGAACCTCACCATGCTCCGTGGAGGATGGTCTCGTTGCAGCATCTGTGAACGGTTCGTCCATTATAGTTGTCTGGCCAGCGGGAAGGTCTCTTACCTGAAAAGGCGCCCGCGTGTGTGCAAAACTTGCGCAGCCCAACAAACTTTCTCCCAACCTGACATGTCCACGCCTTCGGTGCCTGCCGAAGTCAAATAATGGAACATCCAGGGCTTTCATCTCCACAAGCTATGGGCTTTCCTCGATTTTCAGCATCATTCCTCCATTTCCTTCTGGCTCCAGTCCTTTGTGCATTTAGTGGATTCCATACAGCCAGCTATCTCGTCGCTGGTCTCTACACGTGGCCTCGAACCAGTCGGGTGATTGTCCTGACCATTGGTATGCTCATTTTTTCCTATGAATTCATTTATAAGAACCAGTCGTCACGTCCTACTTCCACATGGAAATATTCTTCCTTTGAATCGGTATTCTATACCTGCGTCCTACCCTATACGATTGGAGCCGGAGCACTCTTGGTCCTCGCGGGCCTATCAGAATAAGGCAGCTCTACTGCCAAGTACCCTTGAACCTGTATTGATTTGCACTTATGGAGAGGACACAACCATGAAAAATGTAGAATTGACCGTCGACGGAACGATGCTGACGATTACGGTAGATCTGTCGAAAGATTTTGGCCCTTCTTCATCGGGCAAAACAACAATCATTGCCTCAACCGAAGGCAATGTCTCGATACCCGATCGAGAAGAGAAAATCGGGCTGAATATTTATAAGAAAAAAGCCTAGATTTCCTCAGGAAGATCGACTTTTAGAATCTTCTAGTAGCACCTGCCCTGTCCGTGATGTCTTGACCTGCATCACGGATTGGGGGATTCCCTCCGCCACCACAAATCCTCCTTGATCTCCTCCTTCCGGTCCCAAGTCAATGACCCAATCCGCGTTCTGAATCACATCTATATTATGCTCAATGACGAGGACCGTATTTCCGGTCTCCACCAACCGATCGAGCACATCCAACAACCGTTGAATATCCACAAAATGCAGTCCCGTCGTCGGTTCATCTAGAATATAGAGCGTCCGACCAGTGGGACGTTTCGAGAGTTCCTTGGAAAGCTTAACCCGCTGGGCTTCCCCCCCAGACAAGGTTGTCGCCGATTGCCCGAGTTTAATGTAATGCAGACCCACATCTGATAACGTTTGCAGTCGGATGCGGAGTGGCGGAATGTTCACGAAAAACTCCAGGGCTTCGGTCACCGTCATGTCCAACACTTCTGCAATCGTTCTCCCCTTGTACGTCACATCCAAGGTTTCTCGATTGTACCGTTGGCCCTTGCAGGCCTCACAGGTCACATAAATATCCGGGAGAAAATGCATTTCAATTTTAATCAGTCCATCACCTTGGCAAGCCTCGCATCGCCCACCTTTGACATTAAAACTGTAGCGGCCCGGTTTGTAGCCTCGCACCCGAGACTCCGGTAATTGCGCGAACAGATCACGAATGAAACTAAAAAGGCCGGTATAGGTGGCGGGATTCGAACGAGGAGTCCGTCCAATCGGGGACTGATCAATGTCAATAAGCTTATCCAGCTGGTCAAGTCCACGTATTTCCCGACATCCCTCAAGCACTGGCTTCTTCTGGGAGAACCCCTGTCCCAAGGATCGGAACAACACATCAATGACCAGGGTACTTTTCCCTGACCCTGACACACCGGTGACACAGGTCAACAGACCCAATGGAAAGTTTACGGTCACGTGCTGAAGATTGTGCTTTTCCGCACCCACGACGGTCAAAAACCCTTTGGCTTGCCTGGCGCGATGAGGCAATGACACGCGTCGACTTCCATTCAGGTATTGGCCGGTCAACGAACCTGGATGCGCCATCACAACCGAGGGAGGGCCATGGGCGACTAACTGTCCGCCTTCCACACCGGCCCCTGGCCCTAAATCCAATAAATAGTCGGCAGCACGCATGGTCTCGGCGTCGTGTTCTACCACCACGACGGTATTCCCCATATCCCGCAACCGTAACAACGTTTGGAGTAACCGTCGGTGATCCCGCTGATGCAATCCGATACTGGGTTCATCCAGGATATACAACACCCCTACCAATCCCGATCCGATTTGCGTGGCTAATCGAATCCGTTGCCCTTCTCCTCCGGATAATGTGGCAGAAGGACGATCCAAGGTGAGATAGGCCAATCCGACGTTGAGCAAAAATTCCAACCGTTCCCGAATCTCCTTCAGAACCCGCTGCCCAATCATCTGTTCGCGATCGGTGAGAGCTAACGCATCGATAAATGACAAGGTGTTCCGCACAGACATATGGGTCACTTCTGCAATGGACTGCCCTCCGATTTTGATGGCAAGACTTTCCTTCTTAAGTCGGCCTCCACTACACATCTTGCAGGGGGTGTCGAAGGTCCACTCCTCCCATTCCGAATGACTGGAAGCTTCATACCCAATGCCATCGCATCCATCACACGCGCCATGGGGGCTGTTAAATGAAAAAATTCTTGGGGAAATTTCTGAATAGCTGACACCACACTGAATACATGCCAGGTGTTCGCTATAGACTCGCACTTGATCATCTTCTGTCAGCACCCCAACGAGACCCTGCGCCATCTTGAGCGCCGTTTCTACCGAATCTGCCAAACGACGCGCCACACCGGTCTCTGCCTTGACGATGAGGCGATCAATCACAATCTCAATTGTATGCTTACGTTGCTTATGTAAACTAATAGACTCCCCGAGATCCCGAATCACCCCATCAATCCGCACGCGAACAAACCCAGCCTTGCGAGCTGCCAGTAATTCTTTTCGATACTCGCCTTTACGTCCTCGCACAATGGGAGCCAGAATATGAAATTTTGTGCCCAGAGGAAGCCCGAGAATGGCATCCACCATTTGTTGCACCGTTTGGGCCGCAATGGCATTCCCACAGAGATAACAAAAGGGTTGTCCGATCCTGGCAAACAACAGACGAAAATAATCATAAATCTCCGTCACGGTCCCCACTGTAGAGCGAGGATTGTGACTCGTCGTCTTTTGTTCGATGGAAATGGCAGGCGAAAGCCCTTCAATGGAATCCACATCGGGTTTGGTCATCTGCTCAAGGAATTGCCTGGCATAAGCGGACAGTGATTCAACGTATCGCCGCTGGCCTTCGGCATAGATGGTATCAAAGGCCAAAGACGACTTCCCTGATCCACTTAAACCGGTGATCACCACCAACTGATCACGAGGAATCTCCAGGTCGAGGTTCTTGAGATTATGTTGGCGGGCGCCTTTTATGACGATGGAGTTTTTCATGGGAGGGAATTATATCATACGAATCCACTGGACTGTGGCCTCTCTTTGACCTTTGGAATTGACCCTTATACGAACGGTCGGATACACTCTTTCAGGTCCAAGGAGTCATTTTGAATAGACAGAATCTTTCGATTTTCTCATTATCAGGCTTTATTATTATTTCCCTTATCAAGAGGAATTTCATGAAGAATCTGAAAGCAGAGTGTATCTGGACTGCCTCTATTATTCTGATGAGTCTTTTGTCACTTTCTCCACCAGCATGGGCTGAAAAATACGAACTTACTCGAAACAGCGTTGAAGAGGCCAAAGAGGTCAATGCCGGAGACATTTCCCTCTTCCGCGTGAAACTAGGAGACCCTGAAGCGACCGCCGTTGAAGCCCTCGTCGAAGCAAGGATTTCGGGTGTTCGGGCAGAGCAAGAGGGTACCTTCATCCTGCTGTGGGACAAAGACAATCCTACTGGCGCGATGGCAGGAGTCCGTATCACGGACGGCAAAGTGGATTTAATATTTATTAATAATCGATTTGCCCATAAAGTCCGTGGCGTCTTCCGGCACATCCTTGGGGCCAAATCCACAAAAGAAATCCGAGACCTATTAGGACCAGAGGACTTCCCCAATGAAACGCTTATGGGTGCGAAACTCTTGTATGAAAAGCAAGGGTTTCTCGTGAATTTCCTTGAACGACAAGTGAATGTTGAATTCTGTCTTGGATGTCAGGATTTATTTTCAGGATTCTAGGAACCCTCTTGGGGGCCGCGGTTTCATCTCACTTCCCAGTCTGTTTCAAATTTTTGAGACATTTCTCGAAAGAGGGAGGCATCCTCCCTCTTCTCTTTTCCCAACGTCATCAGGAATGCAGTATTTCTTATTGTTCTCTTTAGACTGATCCCACTTAATGGACGACCGAATTCTTACCACTCATCTCATAGAAGAAGAGCAAAGCCTTGAGGGGACTCTGAGGCCTCAACGTTTAGCGGAATATATCGGACAGGAGCGGATGAAGGAATCGCTTCGAGTCTGTATTGACGCGGCAACGGGACGAGGGGAAGCCTTGGACCACGCCATTTTTTACGGGCCTCCTGGATTGGGCAAAACGACCATCGCCCATATCATCGCCAAAGAAATGGGAGGAACAATTCGCTCTACCTCCGGGCTGGTACTCACTCATGCGGGAGACCTGGCCGCCATTTTGGCCAATCTCCAACCGCGAGATGTTTTATTTATCGACGAAATTCATCGATTGCCACCAGCAGCTGAAGAGGTATTGTATCCCGCAATGGAGGATTACCAAATTGATTTGGTGATTGGACAGGGCCCCTCCCTGCGAACGATGAAATTAGATCTTCCTCCTTTTACCCTGATAGGAGCCACCACGCGAGCGGGCTCCCTCACCTCCCCTCTACGAGAACGCTTTGGGCTTGTCTATCGATTGGACTTTTATCTTCCTGAAGAACTGCAGATCATCGTTGCCCGCTCTGCCAGACTGCTCGGAATCCTCATTGATGATGATGGGGCAGGAGAAATTGCCAGCCGGGCTCGTGGGACTCCCCGTATTGCCAATCGGTTAATCAAACGTGTGCGTGACTTTGCAGAAGTCAAAGCTCAAGGACACATCACAAGACGGGTCGCAAAGGAAGCCTTGCAATGGTTAGGAGTTGATCAAGCAGGGTTTGATGAAATGGATCGCAAAATTCTCTTGACTATTATCCAAAAATTTAAAGGAGGACCGGTTGGCATCGAGGCATTGGCCGCAGCCGTCCAAGAAGAAAAATCCACCTTAGAAGATGTGTACGAACCCTTTCTACTTCAATCTGGATATCTGGATCGAACGGCCCGAGGCCGACAAATTACCTCAAAAGCTTTGCAACATTTTGGGGAAAATCCCAATCTCTTTTCTACAGGCATCTGAGAAGGTCTTCCCTTCTCCCTGAAATCTACCCGACTTTCTTTTTTTCTCTCTCCCCTTCATTAAGAAAAATCTTCCTATTCCAACCCCTCCTTTGATGTATTGACGGTATCTGAAAAATGATCGGTATAGTGGAGGAAGCTGCCAATCGGGCCATGAGCCAGATGAATAGAATTCGTTCTGTCTAATCCGTCAAAACGGTGGGGAGGCTATCCTAATGAATGTACACGTCATATCATCCTTGCATTTTTTGCATAGGAAGACTCCAGTATCATGGAAGTATATAAACCTGAGTTGTGGCGTTTTTGTGGCGTTTTTTTGTTCCTTGAGCCTGATGACCTCAGCCCAGGCTAATGAACTACAAATCGAATTTGGGGATTCCTGGGTGGAAGATGGCTACATTTTTCATGTTGATATTCAATTACCGCCCTACAATGTTTATTGCACAACAACTGGGGCAGGATACATTGCCTTTAACGTTTATTATGAAGACACCAGAAGCCCGGAAGGAGAGTGGACCTTTGGTATAGCTCCGTGGCCCGAGGGGCTTGCGTCTGATTCCAAAGTGGGGTCACATATGACTGCTGTCGCCCCTCAAGTGTACTGCACCAAATTTTCCCCTTGCACAATTCAGAATGTTCAAATCGTAAAGGCTTGGTGCCCACCACTAAAAGGAGAAAGTCTTTATGCAGAATGAATCCACGTTCTCACCTGCTTTCTAAGAACCTTCCACACATTACTCCTTTTAGATAAAATTACTTATTCGGTACATGTTACGAAAAATTTTTCCATTCCCCCAATAAAGCCGGATAAATAACCAAGCCCACCCAGTTGAAAAAGTTGAAAAGAAAAATCAGAAATCGATTAGGTTACTTTACGGGGAGTGAAGGAAGGGGCTCAGGACTCAGAATAGTTTCCACATCCCGCAATCCCATTTTCGCACGATCGACATACGAGTGGTAGGGAGAGTCTTGGTAGGTTTCAATAATCCGTCGGTAGGTGCCACGGGCTTTGTTATATTGTTTGGCTTCCGAAAAATAACGGGCGAGAGCTAACCAATTTTCCGCAGCCGTTTCTTTGGCTGTTTTTATGATTTTCCATTCCTGCGTTTTCTCACCATGATTCATCTGGCCGACACGACGGAGTAAGCGTTCTTCCGCGCTTAAGGCTATCACTTCGATCTGTTCATTTTCAGATACGGCTTGGTCAACCTGATGGGATTGCAAATGGCCATAGAAGGTTTCCACATGGCCTTTGATGGCCTCCGCTTGTTGCTGATGCCTGTCTCCTGCGCATCCGGAAAAGCTGGTCACAATAAGGAGACCACCGAGAATTTTCAAACACGTGCTCTTCTTCATTGAACGACAGTATAGCAAGAACGGGTTTTTCATGTGAGCCTCTTTCCTGTTGAGAGTGATAATCAGGCTAACTTTTGTAACCGTTCGCATGCCTCATTTAAGTCACCATCCGTTTTGGCAAAACTAAATCGTATATATTGCCGGCCCCGGTCTGCTTGAAAAAAGGCTTCCCCGGGAACTCCGGCTACCCCGGTCTTCCCTAGGATCCACATGGCTCGCTCCTTTCCCGTTCGGCCTGGAATTCTGGATACATCAGCTAACACATAATAGGCTCCTTGCGGAATCGTGGGTGGGAGACCCACCCGTTCCAGAACCGCGCAAAAAAGATCCCGTTTGCCCTGAAATGATTGACGCACTTCCTGGTAAAAAGAAGGCCCTAATTCTTGAATGCCTATTGCTACACCGTATTGGAGCGGTGCAGGTGCGCAGACGTAGAGTAAGTCATTCATGGCTCCAATTAATTCGGCATATGGAGCGGGCGCCACTGAATGTCCGATACGCCACCCCGTAATACTGAAAGTCTTGGAATATCCGGAAATGGTGATGGTCCGATCGGTCATCCCCGCCAACGAGGCGATACTGAGATGCTCATGCTGGTCATAGAGAAAATATTCATAGATTTCGTCGGTGAAGACCAGCAGATCATGTTGTTGGGCTAACGCCGCAAGGGTTTCCAATTCATTTTTGGTAAACACTTTCCCTGAAGGGTTACCGGGAGTATTGACCAGGATTGCTCTGGTCCGATCGGTCAAGGCGTGCACCACATCATCCAGGCAAAATTCCCAATTCTGGCCTTGTAAGGGAACCAGGCGTGGCACAGCCTCTATCGCCAAAAGGGTACTGATGTGATAGCCATAATACGGCTCAAACACAATAATTTCATCGCCGGGATTCAATAAGGCCATGCATGCACATTGAAATGCACCAGTTGCGCCATTGCTCACGGTGATATCCGTTTCGGGGTTAGCCTTGATGGCATTATACGTGGTCAACTTGTGAGCCAATGCCTGCCGCAAGTTGGCCAGGCCATCAAATCTCGTATAGGTATTGATCCCCTTGTCCATAGCCTCTTTCGCAGCACGTATAACTGGCTCTGGAACTCCTGTATCACAAACTCCCTGCGCCAGATTGATTCCCTCAACCCGGTTACAGGCTGTGGTCATTGCCCGAATTTCCGATTGCACCAATCCCGTTAACCGCCGATTTCCAAATCTTTTCATCGACACATCCTTCACCTTATGTTATGGCTTCATCTACCCCTAGCTTGCTCAAAAAAGTGGCATTCACGTAGACTGCCCTCGTTTGTATTCCCATAAACAATCAAGAGCCATGCACCAAATCTTCATGCCTTTCGCACCAGCTTTTTTCCCGTATTATCCTCTGTTTACCCCATTTTGGGCCATATGGCTTATCTTGGGACTACCCGGTTTTGCGATAGGAGACAACGACCCACTGCCCCCCGAGGTCGATGAGCATATCACTCGCATCGCCGGCTTTGCCAAATCTTCACCCAAAATCGCCATTCCTGAGGGACTGTTTTTAATGGGAACCAACCGTCGCGATGATTTGCGACACGGTTTTGAAATGCATTACGACGACACGGAATTCCCTCAACGGCGCATTTGGGTAGATGAATTTTCAATCGACAAATATGAAGCCAGCCTTGGAGAATATCTCGCATTTCTCTTGGACACCAACCGGCCGGTTTCGAGGGAATTAAGAGGACTTATTTTGCATCTCATTAGTGTGCATTTCATCCCGGATCAGGCTCTGGCACCATGGCCGGCTCTCTATGTGACATGGGAAGAGGCTAAAGCTTTTTGCGAATATCATCACAAGCGACTACCTTCTGAAGCTGAATGGGAGAAAGCTGCGAGGGGAGAGTCTGCACGGATTTTCCCATGGGGTGAAATGGACCCGACAGCGGACTTAGCCGTGTTCGGGCAATACCATGTCCATGAAATCCCGCTGGTCGCCACAGTGGACAGCTTCGAGGATGGCCAAAGTATTTATAAAGTATTTCATTTGGCCGGTAATATCGCGGAATGGGTCAATGATTGGCTGGGACCGGATTACTATCCCATCATGCCGGAAAAAAATCCGCCCGGTCCCAAAATGGGGCGTTACAAGGTTGTTCGCGGCGGATCATGGAAAAGTCGTCCGGTCATGCTGCGTGCGGCTACCCGGGGAGGGGCCTTTCCAGAAGAACGTTCCGCAAACATCGGCTTCCGCTGTGTTCAAACTTCCCCTTAACACCGTTAATTCTCTCCTCAATTTATCAGAAACCTGTCTTCACGCTAGATTCTCAACAAGATCAGGGCAGGGAGGCTAGTGCCTCCTTGCCCTGGTGTCAGATGCGGTGAGCTATTGATGCGTAGGGGTGTGAGTCACCGTGAGATTGAAATGCGCGTCTGAATATCCCCGGACTTTCACATGGACGTCAGTCCCATTCGTTGGCACATCCAGGGTACACTTTTCTTCCGCACCCGAAAGATAGGGGCGGCAATCGTAGGCAGTCGTTGTTGGATCCTGGTTGAACCGTACATACAGATCCGGATCGCCGGGATTGGCTTCTCCATGCATAACCACTTCAACTAATGTTCCCGGAACCACCGCAAAGGGGCCATAGGTTTTCTCTTCGTTTTTGGCCACACTCTGCCCAGTAAAGCTTTCCGCTTTGGGTCCGCAGGCCACAGGCCCAGCGGGCTCTTCTGGTCCCTGACAAATTGAGGAATCAATGGTGAACCCCTGCGCGGGTCCATACAAACACGCTGTCCCATTTTTATCGATGTTGGTCAGGGTCAGCGACCAATCCCCTTTGCCGTTACATTGGGGATAATGCATGACCGAGAAGGCATCGTAACTGGTCAACGGTCGCCAGTTATTATCTTCGAAGCATGCGCCTGAATCCGGTCGTGTATGTTCATGCCGGAATCCGATTGTATGGCCTAATTCATGCCGCAATATCCCTTGCAGGCTTAATTTCCCGTTGGGATCCAATTGAAACGAACTGTTATCCACTAAGACATTTCGTGTAGACCGTGGCTCATCCGGGAAAAAGGCTCGAGCCAGATATTGTCCATTCACGTTGACCGGCCGCACATCAAAAATCACATTGGGGTTGGACGCCGTGCACGAGTCATCCTCTCCCGCCACATGAATGAAATCGACCGCAGCCACGGCTTCCCATGCCCCTCCCGCCGACTGCATATCCGACACCATTTGATTGTAATTCGTGCCGAATGTTTTGCTGACACAGTAGGTCAACTGCCGTTTTTCTATAGAATTCCAAACCGCGTCCTGGCCATTGACTTGATGAACAGTTAATTTCTTTCGACCGCCTTCGGCGGGGCTGATCGATTCCTTGATACGGGTTTCAAAAAATTCCTGCAGGAATTTTTCATTAAGAATCGGGGTATCACCGTTCACAATATATTTCCCACCTTCAAATGGTTCTTTATAGGTTTGGGCTTTAAACTCTTCAAAGGTTTTGGTTTTCCACTCGTCTCGTTTCTGTTGCGCATTATCCGACAAAATTTGCTTGCCCTGTTCCGGAGAATTTTTGGGTCCAGTGTCCACACTTGGCGATTGGGGTGAGTGGTGATGGGAACAGGCAGCTAATCCAACGACCATCCCTGACAGGAGTAATGCCCGAATGAAAGGGAAACGACAATGTTTCATGATTCAACTCCTTTGAAAGTAGTGATGAACATCCTTGTTGATGGACACGAGAACCCTAGGACCTCATTGATGCCGTATACGGCCAACCAGGTTCGTGCAGGGGGAGGAATCCGTCATGGTGGACACGGCTCGACTTTCACGTTGAGCAAATCCACCCCCTGGCCTAGCTGTTGGATCTGATCGAATATGGTCCGGGCCGATTCCGCCGGAGAAAATTCCGCGCAGAGCCTGGTCTCTCCTTCTATTCCAATACGTTGCTCAACTACTCGCAGGACCTCTCCGCGTTCCTGGGCAGCCTTCAGGAGAGTTCGAGATTGGGCTAGTACCTCCCTGGCCTGATCAGGCACACCTTTCCCACGCGAAAGTGCGTACACCGAAATACTTTGTGGAGCAGGAGCTAAGGGTTCCGTGGGCTTGGCCTCCACACATCCCTTGCTAGCCCCCATCATCATGAACCCCATGACCAACAAGGTCAGACAAAACCTCAGGGAACCAACCAACCCCCTCCGCCTAAAAGGAAACAGTCCAGCATCTTCCAATTGTGCGTGTGTCATATGTTGTTCCTTTCATTCACAGGCAAGACCCAGTGCCATGATGAAGTATGACATGAGTCAGGATGTGAAGAACAAACCTATGAAATTTTTAACCATTATTCTTTTATTTCAACATGACTCTTTATCCCACTTCAATATCAACCGTTATCCTTTTGGATACATGCTGTATCCAAGGGGATAAACTCATCAGAGAAAATCACACTCGGATGAGATGCCCTTGTTGGCATGTAACTCTTCATGCCCCATGAGACTTCCTCAGCCACCACATATAAATATGGGACTGTTGAATAATAGAGTCATTGATTGAACCTTTTGCTATACTCCACCCCGTCCACTGGTCTTTCCCGTCCTCTTCGCCTTGGAGTTTCACATGTCCCAAATGGAAATGGTTGATCTCGACAGTTTCCTCTCGTCCACGCTCCCTTTCGCCGGTTTCAGGCCTCTCTCCCCGAGACCACCCAGGCCTTGGCGGAGGTGAGTCAGCTCAAAGGGGCTGACGGCTATGGCGTCGAGCGATTGTTTCGCTGTCTGCTGCTCCAAATTCATGGAAGACCTCTCGGATCGAGCACTCGAACGCTATCTGGAAGAGACTCTCGCGGCCAAATGGTTCTGTGGGTTTACCTTGTCCGAGCCCACCCCCGACTATAGCCTGTTCACCCGTGTCCGTACCCGCATGGGGCCAACACGGCTCTCCCCACTGTTTGCGACGATGCGTGACCAACTGAAGGCCGCGGGGCTCATGAGTGCAGGGGGCACCTTGGTGGATGCCACCCATCTGATTGCGAAAGCCACCCTGTGGGAAGAGGGGGACAAGGCGCGACAACAGAAAATCGAGACATTCAATAATGACGTGTTGCCGAAAGTGGCGGCTGATCCATAAGCCCGCATTGGGTGCAAGGGCAAGAAGAAGTATTGGTACGGGTATAAGGAACATGTCAGTGTGGATATGCAGTCGGGCCTGATCAACAAAGTGGCGACCACGCCCGCCAATCTGCCAGATGCCCAAGGCCTGCGCCATATCTGTCCTACGCAGGGAGCGATCTAGGGAGATAAAGGCTATTGCACGGCCCCCGCGCGGCAGACGGCGGCCCAGCGGGGCTGCCATCTCGCGGCCATCCAACGGCACAACATGAAAACGAAGAACCGAGACCGTGATCGCTGGTAGACCCATCTGCGGGCACCCTATGAGCGCGTCTTCTCGCAGCGCCCCAAGCGCGTGCGCTATCGGGGTATCGCCAAGAATCAATTTGCGGCCTTCTTGCAGGCCATGACCTTTACCCTCAGGGGCTTGCTGATCCTCGACGCAGATCTGAGAGGTGGCCCCCTTTATCTGAACACCCCAAGCCAAGCCTTAAGTGGAAAGTGTCCCAATGAATTATGCGACTTCGGCTACTGGCAATAGGCTGAAATACGCTGTATCTGGTGTCTGCCCAGTATGTGCCTGATGTGGACGACTGGTATTGTCGAATGCAAAATACCGTTTCAGGCCTTGTTTGACCTCACTCGGAGTCTCATAGGCATGTAAGTAAATGTCCTCATATTGCACTGAGCGCCACCGTCGTTCTACAAAAACATTGTCACGCCAGGCTCCTTTGCCGTCCATGCTCATTTGAATGTCTCGATTCTTGAGCGATTGAGTGAAGCGGTCACTGGTATATTGGCTGCCTTGATCGGTGTTCATGATTGCTGGACAGCCATATTGCTCAATCGCCTCTTCCAAGGCGTCCATGATAAATTCCACATCCATCGTCACCGATACCCGCCATGACAGGGCTCGGCGACTATACCAGTCCAGGATCACTGTCAGATAGACAAATCCATGAGCCATCGGGATGTAGCTGACATCTGAGGCCCACACCTGATTGGGGCGCGTCATGGACAGATTCCTGAGTAAGTACGGGTAAATGGCATGTCCCCGATGCGGGTGAGTCGTCCTGGGCTGGCAATAGAGCGCCTCTATGCCCATACGCTTCATCCGTGTTCTGACGTGCTGACGACCGACGCGAAAACCCTCCAATCGCAGCAGATCTCTCAACATCCGCGAACCGGCAAACGGGTGTGCCAGATGCAGTTGATCCAGACGATGCATCAACGAGAGTTCACTCTCCCTGAATGGCACTGGTTGGTAGTAGATACTGCCTCTAGACAATCCGAGTAACTTCGCTTGGTGCGAGATGGGTAGTTTATGGTTCCGGTCGATCATTTCTTTACGCTCAGCAGTCCGGCCCTGCCGAGCGCCACTTCTAAAAAATCATTCTCCAGCGTCAGTTGATCGATCTTCGCATGCAGGGTTTTGATATCGACGGCAGGGGTCGTCTCGCGCCACTTCTCATCGAATGCTCCGGGTGCATGCTCCAGTAGCGGTGTTTTCCATTGGGCAATCTGGTTCGGGTGAACCTCAAATTTCTTCGCCAACTCGGCGGTGGTTAAATCGCCCTTCAGGGCAGCCAACGCCACTTTCGCCTTGAACACGGGGTTGTGATTGCGTCTGATTCGTCTACTCATGATAAGCTCCTGTGAATGACATGAAGATGATTGAAACAGGTCTACTTATCCACTGAAGACGGTGTCAAATTTCCCGGGGCCACCTCTCTGGTGGCCGCCTAAACGCAGGGGAAGGTCCACGGACCTCGCCTCAAGGGGGGTCCCGCCCCTCACAGATACCAACTCAGGAGCACCCTACGGGGAGTGCATAGCGAAGAGGAGTTCCTCGAAGCCCTTTGACGAGATCGTTTTGGCCATCATCGTCTCACCGGAGGCAGCACACCGCTTTTTCCAACAGTCCCAAATATCTAAATTTATATCGAACTTTCCATTCTTCCTTGAACGAGCCCTTGCACACTGACTGGGAAGTAAGACCTACGGCTGAGAAGAAAGGGTTAGGAAAGGCGGTCCCATTTTCGAATTATTGGGAGGGAGGGCTAAGGGGCTGAGTTACTAAGAGATGCAACCGAGATTGATCGGTGTGACAGGACTCAGACTCCAGATCGACTGCCTGGGTCAAGACGATCGCTGCAGGAAGAAGCTCCCAGTGTCGTAAATCCGGACGTACGGTGTCTTGAAACACAGTGGGAGCCATTTGCATTAAATGCGCCCCACCCAGAAGGGACAGGGCACACAAATCTCCACTGCCTCTTCCTCCAAGGGAAGCGGCTCCAGCACATCCACCAACGGCCACTCCGGCCCCAAGCGAAAAAGGCACCAATCCATACACCACACCGATAGGCAAACGGATCCAACTTTGAATGTTCAAGAGGGGGTGGTAGGCACGATCATGCCGGTGTGCGATTTTGGCAAACCAACTTTTCGTTGAAAGACGAAACCCGGTTTCAGAAACACACGACTCCCGAAAGGGTGGCTTGGGATGGATCACAAAGTATCCGTTTGGGGAGCCAAATAATTTAAAATCCCAATCGACCTCAGGAAAGCGACCAAGCCCATAGACCTGCCACCGGGGGGTAGGGTGGCCACCCTGATCCAGCCGGATGACCTGCTCCTGGGCAAACGCTTGGAGAGTAGGATCCACTTGCAAAGGAGAAGAACTGGTGGGCTCCGCCACCCGGAACCAATCGGTTCTGGCATCTCCTGGTTCACCAAGGACTTCCCATAGTACGGCTGAGAGCACCAAATTGACAGGGTCTTCACCAAAATTATATAGCGGGGCGAACAGTTCATGGTCCAACTGCCGTAATTCCACTTTGGCATCCTCGACGTTTCCGGTCCTCAGATAGCTCGCTGCAAGCAATACGCTTAAATATGCCCGCTCATATGATTCCAACACATACTCCGTGAGCACCCCATCTGATAAAAAGACCCCGGCCATTTCTCGAGAGAACGAGAAAGTCTTATGGCGAAAGTCATATTGGGCTTGTTCCGCATACTCAATGACCGCGGCATCACATTTCTGAGAAAAGGCCAGGCTTAAGAGGTTCAACACTTTAATCCGATTGGACCAATCGACGTTGGAACTCAGAATCCCACATTCATCATGAAATGTTGGTTGCACCTCTCTCATTGGGCAACCCAGAATAGACAGAGAGAGCACCACTGCCACCCACCCCCACACACGCATCACGTGACGGTTCAATCCAGAAAGCCTGGTATGGTTCGAGCCCATATTTCTAAATAAGTTTTTCATACGATTAAATTGGTAGAGCAGGGACAAAGTAATCTGGGCTCATCCCGTGAGCCATACATATGAGATCGCAATTGAATGGATTGGAGACGAATCCTTGGATGAAGACGTCTCAGGATGGGAAAATCTCAACCAACAGTCATAAGCTCGCATGACGCGTTACTTCCCTCACCTCTTCCTCTTTTCTAGAGGTAAAAGAATAGCCATGCCATCCCAGACTGAAATGGCGGCGAGGAGATTTCTAGGAAGTCCCGGGCGTTCCCCATAACTGTTCCAAACGCTGAGAACGGCCGCAGTTCCATTTATAAAATTTGTAGCGGACGGGATTCTTTTGATAAAAATCCTGGTGATAGTTTTCAGCAGGATAGAAAATCGAAGCCGGGACAATCTCAGTCACAATTGGCTGTGGAAAGGATTTGGAAGCCTCTACCGCTTGCTTGGATGTATCGATATCCCGTTTCTGCGTTTCATCGTGATAGAAAATTGCTGTTCGATATTGGCTGCCATGATCACAGAATTGGGCATTTGGTGTCGTAGGGTCAACATTATGCCAAAATACCTCCAACAGGCGTTGATACGTGACCTTGGTAGGATCGTAGGTCACTTCAACGGATTCAGTATGTCCGGTGCCTCCGGCTGAAACTTGCTCATACGTCGGATTGGGCAGCTGTCCTCCTGTGTACCCTGAGATGACGGATATCACCCCCTCGACTTTTTCATACACTTCTTCCATACACCAGAAGCAGCCTCCGGCAAAGGTCGCCTTGGCATGTTGACTCCCTTCCGCAGCGAGATTTCCTGGCGGCATGGCCGTCATTCCCCCTATCAATAAGGCGGCCAATCCCAGAATGATGAACAAGGACGTTGTTCGCATAATTCTCTCCCTCCATCTTCTTTCCTCATCCCATCAAAAACTCGAGGGATGCTCCGTTGTTTGAATATATTATCATTCTCACGAACCCACCTTCACAGATTAGTCCTGAGAGATTACTGACCATTACGCGTTCTGATTCTTGGAGTGAAAAGACGTTCTTATTAACGACCCAACCCATTAAACCCCTTACATCGCTTTGAGTGTGTAAGCCATTGAGAATATGACGGTTTTTTATCAGAATCGATAGGCGCTGAATTTATTTGTGCGCCAACTGGCCAACTGTATGTCCCATTTTCCAAATACTCATCCCTTCCGGGTTTGACGAATCCAAGGGGTTTTTGTGGGCCAGCTTTTGGATTGTCTTAGTGATGAATCAATGAATAGCCAGAAATGTCATTTGTATCGTTTTGTTTATTCTTTATGACTATTGGATACATATATTCGATTATTTTGAGATATGCGGACACGAGATGGAAAGCCGGGTTCACCTATATCAGGGTGTGTCCGCACTCTGCCTTTACTTTATTTTGGTCACGTATCACCTCAATTCCTTTGTGGTTGTAAAAGCACAGGGAATCTGTGTCTGGAATCCCTCAGCTCTACTCATATTTTTGGCACATAGGAAAAATTTTCCGACTCCAGAATTGTGACAATCTGAAATTAGCAATGAGATCAACTCTTTTCTTTTTTCTTCTGACGAAAATCAGTAATTAGGGAGGAAATTTCTGCCCATTTTGCACTACGGCATCTGGGTTGCTTACCGATAAGGATAGGAGAAAAATTACAAAAGAAGGGGGCAGATGATGGTGCGGACTGTTCTCTGGTTGGTTCTTGGATGTCTGTTTCTCCCGTTGATGAGCGGCCCAGCCTTTTCGGAGGACTCGATCCCGCTCGTTGATCGGCTAGGTCTGCGAACAGACTCACATTCCAATGCGTGTGGTTCTCCAACCTATTCTTCTTTAGGACGTTCTTCACCTTTTTTTACCCCAACCACTCCCTGTACTGAATCCATGGGTGAATATTCTCTCACTCGTTTCAACTTTACCCAAAGACGTGAACCCTACAACCTTCAGGGCGCTCGAGATATGCCTTCCGTAGCGAGCCAAGGTGGCAGCAGTCTTTATGAAGCCTCAAATGACATTTCTCTTTTTCATGAAGCCCTGACCGCTGGAGTCCAGATGGTGTATCGGGATCCCTTCATAACGGACAACTCCGCAACACCCATCACCAACCGCACGGGAGCTCAATTCGTCATCAAGGGGACCACGGCCAGCATGAAGTACCAAGCTCAATATGGATATTCCGGGCAAGAAACCGGGAACACGGCATTTACGACACCAAGTGATCGAGTTGGAGGAAAACTGATGTGGGAATGGAATCTTCCGCTCGTCACTCCCAAGATAGAACTCAGCCGATTCACTAGTAATGTTGAAGGAGACCTGTCTCGTGCCCAAACCGTCGCTAACCAGCAAAAATTTTCCTTACTCTGGGCCGCTCCCGATTGGCCCAGCCTATCAATTGGGTACACCCGGCAGCAGACAGACATCTTTACTCGACCTGATGGACCCCTCTCGAATGCTATTACCACTGAATCCGTTTCGGCGAACCTGTCATTTCTGCACGGGGCGGGGAAGGGAGATTGGTCCTCATACTACAAAACGTCTCAACGTGAATTTGGAGAGAATGGGACGGAGGAAGAAATTGGATCAAAAATGGGTGGCACCTTGAATCTCCTAGAACCGGTGGATCTCACACCGCAGTGGGGGTTTACTCGGAGGGTCAATTCCCGTGGCACTATGGCCAGGGATCGATTTTTTGCCAAGCTTGGCTCGAGTTTTCGGGTCTCCCCAACATCGACCCTCAAACCGGGAGTTGAATTTACCCGAGACCTGAATCGTTTTGATGCACTTCGGACTGATACGCTTTCGGCTAAACTAGGGTATGCCTACCTTGCAGTGGATGACTCCCTGCATGTTTCAATTCTCGGGCAATATATTCTCAATCAACGGTCCAATACCAGCGTGAACCCTCAGGTCTATGACGTCTCACTATTATTCAAAAAAGACGTGCGTGACTACTTGCATCTCAACCATCGCCAACAAACCCTTAGCCTCAAAATCTCACACAATCAGCACGTGAACGCCTCCGCTTCACAAGCCCAGTCCGGCCAAACCTCTGCCATGTTGCTCGTGAGCATCATTCCTTGAAGGCACAGCATCTCCCCTTTCCTCCAGCTAACTTCCCCAATAACTTTCTGGCTCTTCTGCAAGGTGAGTTGGTGATTTTGGGGCATTTCAGATCTCAGGGAGCAGGCAGGCAAGTATCTTCAATCGTAGATACTCCTCGTCGCGCAGTCCGTAGGCCCGTCGTTGGAGAACGCGGATCTTATTGTTGAGACCCTCGACAAAGGCCAAGGCGACTTTGTTCTCGGGCTGGCAATAGGCCGAAATGCCATCTCCGTGGCGATCAATCATCATGGCAAAATCCTCGTAAGGTCTTAGACCCTGCCACTTCAGGGCGGCCCGCCAGTTCTCAAAGAAGCGTCGGGCCCAACCTTCCTGCTCATAGTCCCACAACTGGCCAAAGGACTCCTTGAGCAGATAGGCGGTGTTCAACCGCTTGTTGGCGGAAAGTAGAGAAGTGGACCCCGATTTCTGGACAGCTTGATAAGTAAAGAACC
>JAOTTP010000158.1 GCA_029864405.1 Nitrospirota bacterium | reverse complement strand
GCTGGTCTCCTCCGAAGCGGTTGATCGGAGCGCGGCACAGGCCTACCGACAGGAAATGTCGGCGGCGGCACGGGCGGGGCGGTTGAACCGCGATCCACGGCAGGTGGCACGGGTGCGCACGATCGCCACGCGGCTGATCTCGCAAACCGGGGCGTTCCGTGGCGATGCGCGCGGCTGGTCGTGGGAAACGAATGTGGTGAGTGCGAAGGCGGTCAACGCCTGGTGCATGCCGGGCGGAAAAATGGCCGTTTACACCGGACTCATCCAGCAGCTTACGCCGACCGATGACGAGTTGGCGGCGATCATGGGCCACGAGATCGCGCATGCGCTGCGTGAGCACGGCCGCGAGCGTGCATCGCAGGCGATGGTCACGGGGATCGGACTGAGCATCCTCGGGGCCGCGACCGGCATGTCGCGCGGCGCGATGGACCTTTCCTCGATCGTGATCGACGTGACGGTCATGAAGCCGAATTCGCGCGAGCACGAATCCGAAGCCGACCGCATTGGTGTCGAGCTTGCGGCGCGCGCGGGCTACGACCCGCGCGCCGCGATCTCCCTGTGGGAAAAGATGCGCCGGCTCGGCGAAAGCCAGCCGCCGCAGTTCCTTTCGACCCACCCCTCGCATGAAACCCGCATCGCCGACCTGCGCGTTTACGCCAAGCGCGTCATGCCGCTTTACCAGCGCGCCCGCAGGGGCGGCTGAGTTGCCTCGAAGACTGCGGCGCTCGCCGAAAACACGCGTCCCTGTGGGATAATTTCCGGCTCTCGAACGGCTGCACGCCATGGGTCAGACACTCTACGACAAGCTGTGGGACGCGCATCTCGTTCATGAAGAACAGGACGGCACGGCGCTGCTCTACATCGACCGCCATCTCGTGCATGAGGTGACCAGTCCCCAGGCCTACGCCGGACTGAAGCTGGCCGGGCGCAAGCCGTGGCGCGCTGGATCGGTGGTCGCCACCGCGGATCACAACACGCCGACCACGGGCTGGGAGCTCGGGATCGACGGGATCCGCGACCCGACCTCGCGCCTCCAGGTGCAGACCCTGGACGAAAATATCAGGGAATACGGTGCGCGCGCCTACTTTCCGTTTCTCGACCACCGTCAGGGAATCGTGCACGTGATCGGTCCCGAGCAAGGCGCGATCCTGCCCGGAATGACGGTCGTGTGCGGTGACTCGCACACCAGTACGCACGGCGCGTTTGCTTGCCTCGCGCACGGTATCGGTACCTCCGAAGTCGAGCATGTGTTGGCCACCCAGTGCCTGGTTGGAAAGAAGATGCAGAACATGCGCGTTACGCTCGAGGGTCCGCTCGCGCGCGGTGTGGTGGCAAAGGACGTGGTGCTGGCGATCATCGGAAATATC